>JAZRRA010000103.1:0-7573 GCA_045650305.1 Faecousia sp. | reverse complement strand
CTTGGCCTCCGACTTGGTCGCGGTTTCATACACAGTCAATCCGGTGACGCAGGTGGCAGAGGTCGCCGTAAACAGAGCGGAAAGAAAATCGCAAGATTCTCCGCTTCTGGAGGATATGGGCAACATCAAAAGTCCCGTTCCCAGGAGAATGATGGCAAAAAATGTAACGGCAATGATCCGGGTCGGATTAAGCTGTCGTTTTTTCATTTTTCCTTTTTGTTTCCCCATTTCCACGGTGCAACACCCCTTTCCGCAAGGCTAAAATACTATTTGATACCTTATTATATACAGATGCGGTACTATTTTCAAGTCCTTTCCGCTTACAGTATTTCGGTTTTTCCAAACTGCATACATAAATGCGTTCCCCACATCCGTCAAAAATCAAAGATTTTTACCACGCAAATGCAATAACCGGCTCGGGATGGGATCCCGAGCCGGTTTGCATCATGCTTCATCTTGCAGTTTTTTCAGTTCCAATTCTTCCAATACACGGTAAGCTACCTTACCCACCAATGTCTTGGGCATTTCCTCACGGAACTCAATATCATAAGGCATGGCATATTTTGCAACATGCTTACGACAATGCTCCATGATCTCCTGCTTCACATTTTCCGTAGGCTCTACGCCGGGAGTCAGTTTCACAAAGGCCTTCACCTTTTGCATTTTGAGGGCATCTGGAATACCGATGACGCAGCTCATTTGCACCTTCTCATGGGCATCCAAAATATTCTCCACCTGAGCCGGATAGACATTATAGCCGGAGGTGATGATCATTCGCTTGGCTCTGCCCTTAAAGAACACAAAGCCCTGCTCGTCCATGATTCCCAAATCGCCGGTATAAACCCAGGTCAGACCGTCAGAATGGGTCTGGAGGGTCATAGCCGTCTCCTGGGGATGATTCATATACTCCTTCATCACCGTAGGGCCAGCCAGCAGGATTTCGCCCTCCTGGCCATAGGGAAGCTCATAATCCGTTCCGGGAGATACGATCTTGATATAGGTATCCGGGAACGGCAAACCGATAGAGCCTTCCTTATTCATGTGACTGGGGGTCAGGCAGCAAGCCGTTACCGTTTCCGTCGTGCCGTAGCCTTCCCGAACCTGGATGGTAGCTTTATGGTCATAGAGGAATTTATCAAATTTCTTTTTCAGTTCCACAGAAAGGCTGTCACCACCGGAGAACACGCCTTTTAAACAACTGAGGTCAGCACCGTCCATATCCGGCAGACGCAATAGTGCCTCATACAGTGTGGGAACACCGGCAATAAAGTTACAGCGGTGCTTCACCAGATCCTTGGCATAGGTTTTCGGCGTGAATTTGGGAACCAAAATACAACGGCCACCCTGGGTGAGCATGGTATGAATACAGACACCCAAACCAAAACCGTGGAAAATCGGCATAGCCGCCAGCATTTTATCTCCCGGGCGGAACATCTGATTGGCAGATACCACCTGCTGACTGAGGGCGTTAAAATTCAAGTTTGTGAGCACAATGCCTTTGGTGGTTCCGGTAGTACCACCGGAGTACAAGATCACAGCAGGATCTTCTGCTGTGCGTTTTACTTTGGGATTTCCGAAAAACTCTCTGCCTTTTCGCAGAAAATCCTTCCATTCGATAATGGAAGCATCCTCGGGGATCTCCTCAATTTTCCGTCCCTGCGTCAGCATATAGCCGATTCGCATAGGGAAAGACAAGGCATCCGCAATGGAAGCAATGATCAAATGCTTCAGCTTGGTATTTTCCCGAACGGCCGCAAATTTTCCATAAAACTGATCCAGTGTAATGGCCGCAACAGAATCGGACTCATTGAGATAAAACTCAATTTCCTTTTCCGCAGACAGCGGATGGATCATATTGGCTAAAGCACCCACCATATTGACCGCATAGAACATATAGATCGCCTGGGGGCAGTTGGGCATGGCAATGGTGACCTTGTCCCCTTCCTGGATACCAATGGCGGTCAACGCCTTAGCACAGGTTTCGATATTTTCAATCAACACGGGATAGGATGTGGCCTTTCCCATGAAATCAAAGGCAATATTTTTCGGATACTTGACGGCAATCTCTTCCAGAGCCTCAAACATTGTGCCCTGAAAATACTCGATATGCATAGGCACATCGCCCATATACCCCTCCCAAGGGGTTTTTGCTGTTATCTGGCCCATGCTACTTCCACCTCTTCATTCAAGGGTTTTTCCAGTAATTCCGGATTTTCCAAAAGATGCTTCATGAGTTGGACCGTGCGGGAATAATAATAGCCATCGGCGATTCGCTCATCAATGGTAAGTCCCAGATCCACACTCATTTTCATGGTCACATTGCCTTCATCATCGTAGAAGGGGCGTTTCTTCATTTCGCCCACGACACAGAATACGGAATTAGTACCCCAGTTATTGAGATGATGATAGCCGGCATGGAGCTTAATAGAGCCCAAATTGCTGAGAACCACAGAGGAATAATACGGGTCACCGTCGGTAACGGATTTGGGCATCCAGCCGTGACGATCCAGATAACGAGCCGCCCAGCCTACAAACCGGGATATAAATCGGGGCAATTTTTTCACTGCATCCAAGCTGGCAGTACCGGCATCTACCTGGGTGTCACTGCGGCCTATGGAGATTTGCCGCAGGATCTCGTTATGTATGGTATCGATGGTATCCGTAGGCTTACTATGGATAAAGGCCAAGGATTCTGCACCATTATCGGAAAAAACCTTCTTAATGGTAAATGCGGCAGAAACTTCATTACGCTGATACATGGTTTTATTGGCAATAAAGCGATTCATTTTGGGACGCAGGGTGATCACCTTCAGCATGGTGGTGACCATCACCTGAAACAGATTATACTTATATTCGGGATTGTCGGCATTTTTCTTTTCCAAATATGCCATCACATTGGTCAGATCAATACATTCTGAAATAAACGCCTCGTTATCGCAACGGTTGGGATACATCAGGGGCATGACATAGTGCATCGCGGAAATATTCTTTAACAGAACGCCATCTTTTCTGTCACCCAGTTTCTTTGCCATAGCTGACATTTCCTTTCTCTTTTTTTCAGATTGGCTCTGCAAAGTTTTTGCAGTTATGTAGCATTATACACTATTTTTTTCCATTTGCATAGTCTTTTCTTTTTGAAGGGGTATCTGCTATTGGCAGATACCCCAAAATTCCTCCATTGCCTGCTGATACCGGTCCTTTTCCAGGTAATAACTCATGCCATGCTCCGCCCCCGGTACGATCAGCATTTTCTTATTGGAGGCACAGGCTCGCCAGTTTTCATAGGTCATTTCCACGGGTACGAAGTGGTCCTCCGTTCCATGGGCAAAAAACACCGGTATTTTGCATTTGGAAAGTGCCGGTATGGTACTGCAATCCTTTGGCCCCATGGCTATTTTACGGCGGCACAGACTATCTGCAAAACCGCCATGAAATCCATAATTTAAATGCAAATTCTTTTCCGCCACATATTTCCAAATATCATGGGCAGAAGTAAATCCGCAATCTGCCATGATCCCACATACATTAGGTGGCAGATCCAGTTCCGATGCCAGCAGTACCGTCGTCGCCCCCATGGATACACCTGCCAAATACAGAGGCAGTTTCCTCCACCGGGAATAAACCCATTTACACCAGGCAACACAGTCATGTCGCTCCATCATACCAAATCCCATATAGGCACCGCCACTGCGTCCCTGACCGCGTTGTTCTGCATACAGCACCGAGCAGCCCTTCTGTTGCCAAAAATCTGCGATCAGGCCAAAATCCGTGGACCATCGGGATCGCCAGCCGTGCATGGCCACAATCACCCGTTTCGGTTTTGCCACCGGAAACCAATGCCCCACCAATTTCTGTCCGTCATAGCTTCTTATGGTCACAGTATGGTGAGGCATTTCCTCCAAACGCTTTGCCCCGGATTCCATTTGTGCCAAAAAAGGGCCAAACTTCTCACTGCCACACAATTTTGCCCTTGTCTGCTCCAAACGGGGGACAGCAGGCATTTGCCGATCCAACGCCACCTTCATAAGGTATCGGGTGGAACTGTATGCACCGATCCCGGTGGCGGCGATCCCCACTGCCGCCGCTCCTGCACCCAACCAAAGCAGCTTCCCTGCTCCCTTCACGCCATCCCTCCTGCCATTACCATGCTTTTGTATTGTATGATGCCCCGAAACACCTTGTGCCATACAAAAAGATTGCACAAAACCTCCCACGCACACATATTGTAGCGTGGGAGGTGAAATAAATGAGTATGTTAGGTTGTAATTGCCGTTGCAACTGCACATTGGCCGCCATATTCCTCAGCGTCATCGCAGGTGTTCTGGGAGCTTTCCTGCAAATTACCGCTGTCATCACGGTTGCTCCTTCCTTCCTGTGGACCGTGTTCGGAATCGCCGTTGCATTTCTGGGCGTGTATCTGCTCACATCGTTCCAGTGCAACTGTGAGAATCTGCGGGAATGTGAATGTGATACCCTGAATACCGCACTTGTCGGGGTTCTGGGTTCTGTGCTGTTTGCATTGGTTCTGCTTTCCGTAGGAATCGTAGCCACCAGCGTAGTCAGCGCTATCCTGATAGGTCTGACCATCGGGTTCTTTGCCCTGATGCTGACCTCCACCGCTTGCTTCGTCCGCACCCGTTTTCGCTGCAGCTGAATCATTTTTGGGGAGTGCCTCGGCACTCCCCATCTTTTATCCAATGGAAACCGGCTTAAATCCTTCCTCTGTCAATACGAAGATATGAGTAAAACCGGCACTTTCCAGCATTTGCTCCGCATCAGCAAAATTGCAATCCAAAAAGTCCTTATTATGGCAATCGGAAGAAATGACCGCACCAAAGCCGCAATTTCGAAACTCCTTCAATATTTCCATTTGTGGGTAGGGCGTACTGCGGTAACCACGACCCACACCACCGGTATTGACTTCAAACAGCGGAATTTTCCCCTTCAGGGCATGGATCGTTTCGAAGGCACAATGGAGATATTCCCGGGATGTAGTATCCAAATACCCCATTTTTTCATTATTCTTCGTCATCAAATCAAAATGACCGATAATATCAAAATCGCCATACTGGGGAATGGACGCCACCGCTTCATAATAGCACTTAGCAAAGGCCATACTGTCACCGTCAAACAAAGTGTCGATCACATAGCGGGTATGCTCCAAACTTCCGTCAAAATCGAACCATTCCCCACGATGCTCCTTACAATGGGTGGAGGCAATGGTATAGGCAAATCCGTCACAACTATGGGTGGACAAAATATCATATTCGATTCCCAGAAAGATCTTTAGCCGATCCTGATAGGCAGATTTCAAACGCAGGATCTCTGTTTTATACCGTTCGATGGCCTCAATACTGCCGATCCCGGAATATGGCACATAGGAATGCATGGAAAATCCCAGAGAATCAAATCCTCGACGGATCGCCTCCTGCACCATTTCTTCCGGCGTGTTTTTTCCGTCACAAAATGTAGTGTGGGTATGGAGATTTTGTTTGTATGTCATAGTACCACCCCTTCTGTGCAATATCATAACACAAAAACGGTATCGTCGCAATACGTATTACCTATTTCTTATGACTCAAACAGCGAAACATAAACTTTTGGCTTCTCAAAAGGTTCAATCCAAGCAGAAATACGATCATGCAGACTACTGTGCCTATCACCGCATTGAAAATACATATATCCCTTTGGGACATATTTCCAAACGACACAAGCATGGATCTTTGTAACGCGAATATGGAAACGCAAGCATCCGACAAGGATATGTTTCGTAGCGTGATCAGTTTGGCTGATGTGCTTTTCCGTGCTTTAACCAAGTTTATGATAGCAAGTGTAATTTTCGTAAAAGAGAACACCGCCATTGCTATCATGACAATCTCATGCATGACAACTCCTCTGTCTCGAACCACAGCAAGGATCACCGTTCCGACCAGTGGCAGAGAAAGTAGCATTAACATCACACCGGTAAACTTTGTTACAAAGCTATTTCGTCTTTTCGTTTGAATCACGGAAAAGCGAACTATGCTCAAAATTGCGTAATAGACACCTGCCGTAAAGAGCCACCACGAATGTGCTATTACTCCAAATACGATATGATACGCACCAAAAGCTATATTGAAAAGCAAGCTGAGAAGCGAGAGTTTTACTGTTCTACCCATCGACATTACGCATCCCCAAAACGCAATCGTTTATAATCTTGATAATAAAATCCATATCGTCATTGCAATCGTTATTAAGCCATTCCATTACGATCGCAAACACACCTGTCAGATAGAATTTTATTACATAAGCACGTTCTTTTAGGGGTACGCCATATTGAACAAGGATCGGCTCAAAAATATACTTGAACATTCTGTCGTACACCTCATTCATATTCATTACATGAAACTGTTTGATAGCAAGTTTGAATATACGGCGATTCTCTTTGATGAAGGTCAAATACGGCACAAGGTATCCACGAGTTACGAAAATAAGCTCGCTTCTCTGACAACTCTCTAATTTGCTAAATGCATCTTTTTCATCCACATCATAATAAGCAAAATGCTTATCAAGGATATACTGCGATGTTTCCCTTAATAAATCATAGGTATTTTCATAATGGAGATAAAATGTGGAACGATTGACACCCGCTACATCACATATCTCCTTAATGGTAATATACTCAAAATCCTTCTTTTCAAGCAGTGACAAGAGGGCTTCGTCCATTTTGATTGCCGTATTAAAATATTTGCTTTCATTCTTGTTCATATAGACACGCCCTCCTTATAACTTATTTTCCCTCACTAATCTCTCTTGCAAGCTCGACGATTTCAAAAGCATACTTCTTTTTGCCATTTTCAAGTATTTTCTTATAAATGGGATAGTTGATTGCACAGCAAGTAAATCCAATGATTCCGATTACAATACCAAGAATCATAAAAGCGATCGTACCTCCGATGACTTGCATAGCAAGACACATTCCGGTGCCAGCCACGAGTGCCGAAACAACACCGAAAGTATAAGTAAAGATAGTTGCCGGTTGTTTTGCCTTTGCATCAAGCTTTTTTAGAGCAAGAATTTTGGAATGCTCTTTGGGAGCATACTCCTTTGCAATGGACTCGGCGATAATTTTGTCTGTGTTCATTTTAAACTTCTCCTTTTTGTTTTGGGTGTTTTTATGATACCACTACAAAAAGAAAACATAAACAACACGTTTTTCAAAATGTGTTGATTTTTAAATGCCTTGGTTTTAGTGAAATATTTGCCTTGCGGCAAATGTGAAATAATTCACTTCATGAATTGTGAAATTTGATGCTTACGCATCAAGTGAAATGAAATAAATCCCACAGGGATTTATTTCGTTGAAAACAAAAAGCACTGCTTTCGCAGTGCTTTTTCTTTTCTGGAGGTACCTCCCAGATTTGAACTGGGGAATGAGAGTTTTGCAGACTCTTGCCTTACCACTTGGCCAAGGTACCGACTTTATAAAAATAGGAACGCGATGCGTTCCTATTTTATTTTATTGGAGCGGGTGTCGAGGCTCGAACTCGCTACCTCCACCTTGGCAAGGTGGCGCTCTACCGGATGAGCTACA
>JAZRRA010000102.1:0-7423 GCA_045650305.1 Faecousia sp. | reverse complement strand
CCCTCGGTAGCAGCCTTATCACACTCTTCGGTAACTGTTGTGCTGGTAACGAACAGGGTGGTTTTGTCAATGTCATCCCGGTCAGCCAGCCGCTCTTTCACATAAGTGGCAAGGCACTTGGCATAAGAACCACGGTACTTCTTCACAACGGACATTTTGCCATCCTTAACCTCAATACAAGGTTTCAGGTTCAAAAGGTTTGCACCCAATGCAGCAGCGGCGGAGCAACGGCCACCCTTAACCATGTATTCCAGCTTATCTAAAACGAAGCTTGCCTCAACTTTTTGGGCGAAGGCGGAGACTTTCTGTTGCAATTCGTCCAGATCATTACATTCTGCGGCCATTTTGCAAGCGTAGAGAACGACAAGACCCTGACCGGTGGAAAGATTCATAGAGTCCACCACCCGGACATTTTGGAAATCCTCAGCGGCCAAGCATGCATTCTGGTAGGAGGAGGAGAATCCGGAACCCAGGTTAATATGCAGGATGCCGTCATAGCTATCTGCAAATTTGGAGAAATATTCCGTGTATTCACCGATGTTCAGTGCTGTGGTGGAACAAAGACTACCGCCTGCGGCCACATGGGCAAAAATCTCATCAGGGGTAATGGATACACCATCTTTGAATGCTTCGCCGTTCTTAATAACGGTCAGGGGGACTAATGTGATTTCGTACTTTTCCAGTAATTCCTGGGAAAGATCGCAGGTGCTGTCGGACAGAATTTTAATTTTCATAGTGATAACTCCTTGCAGTTTCTCTTTATTGTTCGTATTATCCGTATCTACATACTTGCATTTTGTTTCTAAGATGATAGAATAATACCATAAATCAAGTTTTCAGTCAATATACAGAATTGGAGGTGTTAAGATGACCATTCGGTTTCGTGTGGAAGGCATGCATTGTGCGGCTTGTTCTGCCAGAGTAGAAAAAGTTGCATCCGAAATTCCCGGTGTTCATTGTGCAGAGGTCAATTTGCTTGCCGGAAAGCTATCGGTGGATGCAGATGACGAATCCGTAACGGATCTTATCATTTCTGCGGTTTCCAAAGCAGGATATACGGCTATTGCTGAAAACAGTATTCCCCAAAAACAAAAGTCGAATAATTCCTACGAAGTGCAGTGGATGAAAAAGAGAATCATCTGGTCAGCGGTATGTTTGCTGATTTTGATGTATTTTACCATGGGCCACATGGTAGGACTTCCGGTGCCGTACTGGTATCATGGAACGGGGAATTCGTTGGTAGCGGCACTTTTTCAATTTATCCTTACCATGCCGGTCGTTATTTTAAACAGAAGCTATTTCCAAAAAGGATTTCGCTCTCTTATAAAGGGCGCACCCAATATGGACACCCTGATCGCAGTGGGGTCCGGTTCAGCCTTGGCCTATGGCGTGTTTGTGCTGTTTCGTTTGGCGGCGGCCTTTGGGCAGATGGACTTAAAAACGATCTATCTGTATAAGGATAAGTTGTATTTTGAATCTGCGGCTATGATCCTCACACTGATCACCTTAGGTAAATTTCTGGAAGGCAGAGCCAAAGGCAAAGCCGGTGATGCGGTGAAGGCTCTTATGGATCTACGCCCCCAAAGTGCTACGGTTATTCGTAATGGCACAGAAACAGTCATCGCTGTTGACGGGGTCGCTGTGGGTGATGTTTTGGTCATTCGATCCGGTGACCGCATCCAGGTGGATGGAACGGTGCTGTCCGGACATGCATCCCTGGATCAAAGTGCTATAACGGGAGAAAGTGTCCCCGTAGAGAAATCCGCGGGAGATCCGGTGACGGCCGGCACGGTTTGTACCGAGGGCTATATCCAATTTCGGGCGGATCGCATCGGTCAGGATACCACTTTGGCACAGGTTATCCGACTTGTGGAAGAAGCAGGTGGTACAAAGGCACCGATTGCAAGACTGGCAGACCGAATCGCCGGTATTTTTGTACCGGTGGTTATGACCATCTCTTTGTTGTGTGGCTTATTCTGGTTCTTTGCCGGTTATGGCTTTGAGTTTTCGCTTACAACCGCTATATCTGTTTTGGTGATCTCTTGTCCATGTGCATTGGGACTTGCAACACCCGTGGCGATCATGGTCGGTACGGGGCGAGGCGCAGGACTGGGTATCTTGTTTAAGAATGCCAGATCTTTGGAAAATCTCCATAAGGTCAATACGGTGGTTTTGGATAAGACCGGTACGGTTACCTGCGGAAAACCCCAGGTAGTTTCTGTATTGCCCAATGAGATTTCCCAAAAACAATTGGTGCAGATCGCTGCAAGTATGGAATCCTGCTCGGAGCATCCCTTTGCAAAGGCGATACTGGAGTACGCAAAAGATTTGGAATTGTTACCCCAATCGGAATTTAAGGTCATGCCCGGTGAAGGTGTCACGGCTGTGATTGACGGGGTTCGATATTATGGCGGCAACGGAAAACTTATGGAGTCCATAGGTGTTTCTGTGCCGGATTATTCCGGTGCAGCTGAAAAAGGGGATACACCGTTATTCTTCTGTAATGAAAAGGGTGTATTTCTTGGTGCGATCTTAGCCTCAGATGTGATCCGTGAGGATACTGCCGCGGCGGTTGCAAGCCTGAAAAAGATGCACATGGAAGTGGTAATGCTTACCGGCGATAATGCAAAAACTGCCGGTGCAATTGCATCCCAGGCCGGGATTGATCGGGTTATTTCTGATGTGTTGCCTGGTGATAAAGCATCTGCAGTTGCCGCTTTGCAAAAAGAAGGACGCCATGTTTTGATGGTTGGTGACGGTATCAACGATGCACCGGCTCTTGTGACTGCGGATGTGGGAATGGCTGTTGCCACCGGTACTGATATTGCTATGGAATCTGCTGATGTGGTTTTGATGCGTCCGTCTTTGGTGGGAATATGTCATGCCATTTCGCTTAGCCGTGCCACCATCTTAAATATCAAACAAAATTTATTCTGGGCATTTTTCTATAATGTGTTGGGGATTCCTATTGCAGCCGGTGCTTTGATGATCCCCTTTGGGATTCAATTAAGTCCCATGATCGGTGCGGCAGCCATGAGCTTTAGTTCTGTATTTGTGGTTACCAATGCACTTCGGTTACGGTTATTTAAACCTCAGTATATTCAAAAAAATCAAGAAGAAAAGAAAATCATTCAGGAGGAAAAACCTATGGAAATGGTCATATATGTAAATGGCATGATGTGTCCTCATTGCAAAGCCCGTGTGGAATCGGTTTGCAAGGAATTACCCGGGGTGACCGATGCGGTTGTGGATCTCCAGGCGAAGAATGTTACGGTTACCGGTACAACAGATATGCAAAGTATTACCGATGCCATCACAAAGGCCGGATATGAAGTAGTCAAATAAAACAGTCCGCTTTATTGGACACAACCCTGTTTATAATATGGCCATGATCAAGGAAAGGAAGATGGCTATGTTTCAGGTTATCCATACAAGAGGACACATTCAGGTTTATGATGCAAACGGAAGATTTCTGTTCTCTGCCGACAGTGAACGGGAAGCAAGAGAGGAATTGAGAAATTATGCGCAATGTGCGGCTTGACCTTTGTTATGAAGGAACCCGCTATAAAGGCTGGCAAAGATTACCCGGTACGGACAATACTTTGCAGGGAAAACTGGAATCCGCTCTTTCCAGAATTTTGGATGAACCCATAGAGGTGATCGGCAGCGGTCGTACCGATGCCGGCACCCACGCCAAATTACAAATCGTAAACTTCCATTGTGAAAGCAGGATGCCATGTCAGGAGATTTTAGAGAATCTACGCAGGTATCTTCCGGAAGATATTGGCATATATTCTTGCAAGAATGTTTCTGAGCGGTTTCATGCCCGATTGAATGCAAAAACAAAGACCTATCGATACCGCCTTTGGGTGAGCGATGCTCCCTGCGTATTCGAGAGAAAATATGTATATTGGAATCCGGAAAAGCTATCTTTGGAATCCATGGAGAAAGCGGCGGCGTATTTTTTGGGAACTCATGATTTTTCTGCATTTTGTGCCAATAAAAATATGAAAAAATCCACGGTGCGTTGTATTACGGATTTTCAAATCCGATTTGATGGTGATGAAGTGCAGTTTACCGTCACCGGAAACGGATTTTTACATCACATGGTTCGTATCATGGTAGGTACATTGATCGAGGTAGGTAGGGGAGAGAGAACGCCGGAGAGTATTCCCCAATTGTTTGGTGCACAGCGGTCTCAAGCCGGATATTTAGTACCGGCCAGCGGACTGTGTTTGATGGAGGTAACCTATTGAATATTCAGATTTTTGGAAAAAGCAAATGCTTTGACAGTAAAAAGGCAGAACGGTATTTTAAGGAACGCAGGATCAAGTATCAGTATATTGATCTGGTGCGTTACGGCATGTCCCCCAAGGAGTTTGACGCAGTTTTACGCGGTGTTGGGGGCGTTGATAACCTGATTGATTGGGACAGTAAGGACGACCAGGTGGTACAGATGCGATATATGGAGGATGCACGGACGAAAGAGGATAAGATTTATGATGATCCAAAATTGATGAAAAGTCCTGTTGTCCGAAATGGCAAGCAGGTGACAGTTGGGTATTGCCCGGATATTTGGGCCACATGGGAATAATACGAAAGCAGCTTCTGAAACAGAGGCTGCTTTTTTATATTTTTGAATAAGTTTTTTTGGAATTGATTTTTTTCTTGTATTTCGAAGAAAATAGTGATATTATGGGAGGCGCGATTATGGTCGGAATTATAGAAACGCTGAACCGCATAGTATGGGGATTACCCACCCTGGTGCTGATTCTTGGTACGGGTCTGTATTTTACCATCCGTTCCGGATTCTATCAAATTACCGCATTTCCGAAAGCGTGTCGCATGTTCTGGCAGAAATTAAAGCCCAGGCAGGATAATTCAAAGGGCGTATCGCCATATCAGGCACTATGCACAGCTTTGGCGGCTACCGTTGGCACGGGAAATATTGTAGGTGTAGCCGGTGCTATGACCTTAGGTGGTCCCGGTGCGATTTTCTGGATGTGGATCTCTGCTTTATTTGGTATGGTCATCAAGTGTGCTGAGGCAACGCTTGCGGTTCGGTACAGAATTCGTAACCAGTCCGGAGAATTGGTAGGCGGTCCGATGTACATGATCGAAAAAGGGCTGGGAAGATCCTGGAAATGGCTGGGGAGTTTATATGCTTTTTTCGGTATCGTTGCTGCCTTTGGCGTTGGCAACGCAACGCAGATCAATGCGGTATTGGGCGGTATCAAAACTGCCGCAAATGCATTTCAAATCTCATGGAATCCAGTTGCGGGTTATGTTGTTGCCGCTATATTAGCTGTTTTGATCGGGTTAATGCTTTCCGGTGGTGCGAAACGGATCGGCAAAATTACAGAGGCATTGGTTCCTTTTGGTGCAGTATTTTACATCCTGCTGGGGATTGGTGTTTTAGTTTGCAGATATAAACTCATTCCCAATGCACTATCTGCAATTGTTTTTGGAGCATTTTCTCCCAGAGCTTTTACCGGAGGTATTGTGGGATCGCTGTTTCTTGCCTGCAAAACCGGTGCTGCAAGAGGTGTGTTTACCAATGAGGCCGGTATGGGTACGGCATCCATTGCCCACGGAGCGGCTGAGGTTTCTCATCCTGTGGAGCAGGGCCTTATGGGGATCATGGAAGTATTTTTGGATACTTTGGTTATTTGTACCGTGACCGCTTTGGTGATTTTGTGCAGCGGTATATCCATACCCTATGGGATCGATTCCGGTGCATGGCTGACAAGTGCAGCATTTTCCGCAGTTTACGGAAACTGGGTCAGTATTGCCATCGCACTTGCCATGGCTTTTTTTGCATTGGCAACGGTGGTTGGTTGGGGATTTTACGGACTTCGGTGTGCCCAGTATCTATTGGGTGATAATATATGGAAACCCTTTGTGGTGATGCAGGTTTTGACGGTGCTTTTAGGGGCTGTGCTGGAAACCGGTACGGTCTGGATCCTGGCGGAAATCGTCAATGGCCTGATGGCAATTCCCAATTTAATTGCATTACTTTGTTTAAGTCCTGAATTTTTAAAATTGATACATGAATATAAAATCGGCAAGATAATTGCCTTTGGAGGCACAAATGAAAATTTCAATCAATGCGAATCGGTGCGAACCTTCTCCTATGCGGAAATTCCATCCGCTGGCGGTTCAAGCCCAAAAACAAGGAAAGACCATCTACCATCTGAATATCGGCCAGCCTGATCTGCCTACGCCGCAGTCTTTTTACGACCGTGTTTGCGATTTTGACGGATCTACGGTTGCCTACGCTGAATCTCCTGGTATGCCTATTTTGATCGATGCTATTCGCAAGTATTATGATCATTTGGGCGTAAGTCTGGATGCGGATGATGTTTTGATCACCAGCGGCGGCAGTGAGGCGTTATTGCTGACTTGTTTATCCATTTTGGATCCTTATACGGAAGTGATCATTCCCGAGCCGTATTATCCAAACTATACGACCTTCGTCCATGCGGCAGGCGGTGTTATCCGTGCATTACATACCGGCCCGGAAGAAGGATACCACTATGCTGACCGGAAACGGATCGAAAGCCTGATCACCAAAAATACAAGAGCTATTTTGATCACCAATCCCGGAAACCCCACCGGAGTTGTTCTGGATGAGGCTCAGATGCGGATGATCGCAGATATTGCCAAAGAGAACGATCTTTATTTGATTTGCGACGAGGTATACCGGGAATTTTGCTACGATGACAAATATGGTATCCCTTGCATGGGTCGTTTTTCCGATATTGATGATAATTTGGTGATCATTGACTCGGTATCCAAGCGTTTTTCTGCCTGCGGTGCTCGTGTCGGTTGCGTTATTACAAAGAATAAGGAATTACAGCAGGCTGTTTTGAAATTCTGCCAATCCCGTCTTGCGGTGGCAACTTTGGATCAGATCGGTGCTGCGGCACTTTACTCTGTGGATGAGGATTTCTTCCTTCGTTCCAAAGAAGAGTACCGCAAACGCCGGGATCTGGTAGTGGACAGACTTCGTAATATTCCCGGCGTAGTGGTTACAGAGCCTATGGGTGCATTTTATGTCATGGCCAGCTTACCGGTGGATAATGCGGATAAATTCCAAAGATGGCTGCTGCAAAATTTTGATGACAAGGGTGATACGGTGATGTTTGCACCCGGAGCACCTTTCTATGAAACACCGGGTAAGGGCATAAACGAAGTGCGAATTGCCTATGTTCAGGAACTTTCCAAACTGGATCGTGCCATGGAGCTTTTAAAGCTGGGAATTGCACAGTATCAAAAAGATGTAATGAATATATAAAAAGTGCGGAGCATGGTATCATGCTCCGCTTCTAATTGGTCTTGCCAAAGTAAACCCCCTGCTATGCAGGGGGAAAAATAATAGCTTTTAGCGAGGAGTAAAGTAGACAAAGAAAAAACTCCCCAT
>JAZRRA010000101.1:0-15750 GCA_045650305.1 Faecousia sp. | reverse complement strand
GCGGCGATCATATTGGGAATCTGCAGCTTTTGGGAGGTTGCACAAGCTGCCAAAGTATTTACATTCACATCACCAAATTCCTTAGAATCCGGCATAGCACCGATTCCGCAGGAATCCAGCACGATCAAAAACACTCGTTTCATACGATAACCTCAAATTCATCTGTCATGTAAAGCCACTGCATCTGGGGGTACAGTTCCCGAAGTGCCTGCTCCCGTTCAGGGCTGTGCATGATATAATTCGTTTCTTTGCTATAAAACATACTAAAATGTGGGACATTCCGGCCGAATCGATAGACCAGTCGCGTACCCCAATTGGGTATCTTCTTCCACTGCAGAAGCATTTTTTCTCCGTATGGTCTGTTTTTCATTTTCTTTGCTTGTTTATCCGCGATTTCCCGGGCAGATAATGTGGAAAACACGATCACCTGCCATTTTCCATCATAGTATTCCATTTTGGTATAGACCATGGCAGTGCGTAGCTGCCCGGCAGGATAAAAATGGGGTTTTCCGTTCCCCTTTATATGAATTCCCTCAGGCGAAAATCGAACCAGTGCGCGGTCATTTCTCTCTGCAAGGATCAAAATTCCCACAAAAAGCAGACCCAGCCCCAATATTTGTAATCCGAGAACAATATAACCTTCCTGCAATGTCAGGAAGATAAGAACACCAAACGCAATAAAAATTGCGAGTAATGCCCAAAATATGTTTTCTCTGTTGCTGGGATTTCTCAAAAAATAGCAGGGATCGTCATCCCGGATTGTTTTATTTTTTAGAGAAACGGTGGAAACCTTCTCCCATTTCAGGTCAGGGTAAAATTGGCGTAACCCAGCAACCAGCTCCGGATAGCAATCCGCCCATACCCCGTCAATAGGCATACGGTATTTCATGCGCCGTGCAAGGTACCAGCTTACAGACTTAAGCTGCATTTCTTCCAATTCCGCCATACTTTTGCAGGAAATGGCAAGTCTGCGTTGCAGGCGAAAACTGTAATTTTTTCCCCATTTTTGTCTTCTTGTGACCATACAAGCCATCTGCAAACGGTCTGCAGGAATCGTCTGAATGCACCGACCGAATATGAGCACTTGCAAGCCGTCCTCCTGTATCCGCAGTTTCTTAACACAAAGAAGGACCCACATTATGCCAATATAGAGGGAAATGAGCATACTGGGCACAGTAAGAAAGAGAACTTCCGGTTCTGTGGGATATGCACACACAGATACCACAAGAAGGAAAATGAAAACATAGGCAGACAAACCGATATTCACATAGCCCCTGACTCTATGATTCAGCAAAGGCAAAATCAGATACTTTCCGTTGTCTTTCATATCACAGTTTTCCCTAAAAATACGAAATGTTTTGCTTTTTAGGCATTTTCCATGGCCACAGCCACATCCAAAGCGATCTTCATCATCTGGGTAAAGGCATTCTGGCGTTCTTCGGAGGTAGTCTCCACGCCCTTGAGCACATGGTCGGAGATGGTGCAGATGCACAGAGCCCGCTTGCCGTAACGGGCAGCATTCATGTAAAGTGCGGCGGCCTCCATTTCCAGAGCCATAACGCCCATCTTTTTCAGGCCATATACGCTGTCAAGGCCCTCCGGCACACCCACATGGTCACCGTAGAACACATCGGAAGAATTCACATTGCCCACATGGTAGGTCGCACCGTTTGCCTTGGAGGCTTCCACCGCAGCAGAGAGCAGCTCATAGGATGCGATGGGGGCAAATGTGCCGGGCAGATGGAACTGGTGAGCAAAATTCGAGTCGGTGCAGGCACCCTGGGCAATCACAATGTCGTAAAGATTGATATGATCCTGGATAGAGCCGGCAGAGCCTACACGGATAATATTTTCCACACCGTAGCCGTTATACAGCTCGTGGGAATAGATACCAATAGCAGGCATGCCCATACCGGATGCCATCACAGAAACCTTGACACCCTTATAAGTGCCGGTATAACCGTGAACACCACGAACATTGTTCACCAAAACGGGATTTTCCAAAAAGTTTTCCGCAATAAATTTACTGCGTAAAGGATCACCGGGCATCAGCACAGTCTTGCCGAAATCACCGGGCTTAGCAGAAATATGAGGTGTAGGTGTATTCATAACATATTCTCCTTATATCGTTTTTTAGTAGCTTCCGTCGTTTTCAAGACCTTTGGCGATCTTTACCACACGGGAAGTACCCAGACGGGATGCTCCCAATTCGATAAACTTCTGTGCATCCTCCAGGCTGGAAATGCCGCCGGCGGCCTTGATCTTCACATCAGGGCCGATATGCTTAGCAAACAGCTCTACATCCGCAAAGGTCGCACCTGCGGTGGAAAAACCGGTAGAAGTCTTGATGTAGTCAGCCTTGGCGTTGGTCACACAGCCGCAGAGGGCAATTTTTTCTGCATCGCTAAGCAGGCAGGTTTCAATGATGACCTTCAGGAGTTTTCCCTTGCAGGCAGCCTTGATGGCGGCAATTTCTGCGGTGATCTCGTTCCACTTGCCTTCTTTTGCCCAGCCGATATTGATCACCATATCCACTTCGTCCGCACCGTTATCCACGGCATCGGATGCCATAAAGCACTTGCTTGCGGTGGTAGCATAACCATTGGGGAAACCGATGACGGTGCAAATAGCCAGCTTGTCCCCCACATATTCCTTTGCCTGCTTTACAAAAGAAGCGGGAATACAGACAGAGGCGGTTTGATATTTCATGCCGTCATCGCAGATCGCTTTGATGTCCTGCCAGGTGGCAGCCTGTGCCAACAGAGTATGATCGCATTTTGCCAAAATTTCTCTCAGTTCCATAGTATATTTCTCCTTTTCGGTTAATTATGTCCGTGTAATTTGATGACTCTCCGCTCCCGGATGCCATTTTCATAGCATCTGTGGCACATGGCAATATAGGAATCATTGCCACCCAATACCACCTGCGCACCCTCGGTAACGATATGGCCTTCCCCATCGATACGAGCATTGATAATGGCCTTGTTGCCGCAATCGCAGATGGTTTTGATCTCCTGGATGGTATCCGCCACCTCCATCAGCCGCATAGAGCCGGGGAACAGCTTGGTCTGGAAGTCTGTCCGCAGGCCGAAGCACATCACGGGAATATCATAGTCGTTGACGATTCCACGGAGTTCATCGATCTGCTTAGGGGTCAAAAACTGACATTCGTCCACAATGATAATATCACAGTTACCCTTCCGGGATTCCCGGAAACGGTAGTAAATATTGGTGTCGGGGGTAGCTACCTCCACCTCAGCCTCCAATCCGATGCGGCTGCGTAAAATATTCTCGCCGTCACGGGTATCGGCACTGGGCTTTAAAAGCCAGACTTTCAAATCGTTTTCTTCGTAATTATACTTGGTGATCAAGGCTTGTGCCGTTTTACTGGAACCCATCGCACCATATTTGAAATAGAGCTTTGCCACAAGAACGCCCTCCGTTTTTCTGTTTTTATGTATCCATTATACTAAAAACAAACGGGATATGCAAGATGCGGTTTTATCCCGTATCAGAAATTTTCCTTTTCAAAATCATACATCTTTCGTAGTTCTTTTAGGTAATTTTCAGGTTCATTCGACCATTTTAAACAGATTCCTTGACGACTAACAAAAATTAGTGTATAATGTTCAAAATGCAGTACCTATGTGCTGCTGTATTACCTGTGGCAAAGGGTCTTTTGGCCTTTTGTATCTGAAAGGATATGCGTATGTCACAGCATTTGTCACGAGCCAACGCCGGATTGTCGGAAAGTAAGATCGTGGCCACTTTGAATCATTTTCTGGAATCTCCCTGGTTTGTGGCCCTGGTTTGTTTGCTGACAGCATTTTCCAATTTATTCGGTGCAGAGCTCTTTGTTTACACACTGTTTATCATCTTCGCAGTGTATATTGCTTTGCTGGGTCGGGATTTTCTTCCCATTACCCCCCTGGCAATTGCTTGCTATATCGCCCCCTCCATCAGCAACAACCCCGGTCGGAATGAGACCTCCGTATTCTACCCGGAAAACGGCGGCATTTATCTGCTGGTTTTGTTCTGCATTTTCCTGGTATGTGCGGTTTACCGAATCGTTACAGACAAGAATTTCGGAGGCAAGGCATTTCTTCTGCGTAAACGCAAGCTGTTGCCCGGTATGCTGGTCTTAGGTGCAGGCTATATTTTAGGCGGTGCCTTCAGCGGTCGGTATTTTGAAGACGGTCTCAACAATTTTCTCTTTGCACTGCTGCAATTCGCCGCTGTCGCCGGTTTTTACTGGTTTTTGAGCGGTGCTGTCTGGTGGCCAAATGTAAACCCCAGTTATTTCTCCTGGGTGGGTTTGGGAATCGGTTTAACCGTATGTTGCGAGCTTTTTGGCGTATTTCAAGTCAACGAAGTAGTGGAAAACAGCATAATCAAAACCGGTTATATTGCCTCCGGTTGGGGAAATGCCAACAACATCGGCTGTATCATTGCCATGATGATCCCCTTTGCCCTTTCTTTGGCAAAACAAACGAAAAAAATCTGGATCTTCTGCTCCTTGGCTGTATTTATGCTGGTCATGACTTGTCTGACCTGCTCCAGAGCATCCATTTTTGCCGCCTTCGGTTTCTACATTCTTTCCATGATCCCCCTGATCGCTGATCCTTTGCTGGGTAAAAAATTCCTGCTGTTTAACGGTTTGACCGTTTTGGTGGTCATTGCTTTGGTGGTGATCTTCTACGAACCGCTGATCAATCTGTTTGACGAACTGGTGGAGCGTGGTTTTGCCCCCAGAATGCGGGATGTTATCTACCCGGAAGGTATCCAAACCTTCCTGAAGCACCCCATCTTCGGTGAGGGCTTCTATCCCAGCACCAATGTGATTTACGAATGGTCGAAACTGGAGCAATTCCGGGCGATCCTGCCTGCCCGTTGGCACAACACCTTTATCCAGCTTTTGGCAAGCTGCGGTGCTGTTGGTTTCTGTGCCTACTTCTACCATCGTATCGAAACGGTACAGCTTTTCTTCCGGAAACGGAATACGGAAGTGCTGTTCATTGGTCTTTCCCTGGGAGCTATGCTCTGCATGAGTATGCTGGACTGCCATTTCTTCAACATTGGCCCGACGCTGATCTATTCTATCGGTCTGGCCTTTGCAGAGAAAACCAATTGCGTATAAAAAGCAAGCATCTCTTCCATTCAGAGCTGCTTGCTTTTTCCTATTTTTATCTAAAAGGGGGAATCCCTCATGGAGTTGCGAGAACAGATCCGCAACGATGCCCAGGTACAAAAACGAAGAATCTTCCGACAGCACTGGAATCCTTTTCTGTCCGATCCCATTTTAACCGTGGCACTTTGGATCTTCGGGTTTTGCCATATTGCCGGAGCCATTTTTGCCTTTCCCATGGTTCGCACAATTGCCTTTTCCATCGGTATTCTGTACGACGGCTATCCTTTTTGGTGTAATTTTGTGCTGATCTTTGCGGTGATCTTACTGATTTTACCGGGTGTTTTCACTTTGGTTGGATTGTTTTTGCAGAAGCGATACGGTACTATCCCAGAATCGGAATGTGCGGATCTGCGGGGTCACCGTTTCATTCACCGTATTTTCCTGGCTGTCATGATCCTATGCGGCGGTGCGATTGCATTTTACCCTGCCATCATCATTTCCGCCGGTGAATATTTGGTGGAGGATCAAATCATCAATTTGTTTTATCTGTTCCTGGCTGCCACCTTTGTTCTTCTGTTTGGTGTGATCCTTCTGCGTCCCATCCTGCGGAAATTAGAGGAAAATATCGCTTGTATCCACGCCGATCGCAGCTTTTTGGTTTCCTATATGGTCCTGCAGCCTTTTTGTGCCATCCTTGTGATGAATTGTCTTCCAAGAAGTATTCCCCTTTGGATCACCGTGGGGATCCTGGTCGCCGCACTGGAAACCATCATGATGCGTTATAACCACATCCTCCTTACCATAGAAAAGCACTTTGATACCATCGATTCCCGGGTGCAGGCACAAATCAAAAGCCTTCGGGATCCTTACGATGTCAATGAATACTAAAAAAGGACGACCAAACAGGTCAATGTCATTTAGTTAAAATAAAGCTTTCAATGTTGTGTCATTCTGAGCGAGCAATAGCGAGTCGAAGAATCTACGCATTTACCCTTTTACTGTACAATGATTGGGTGCGAAGATCCTTCGACTTCGTTTCACTCCGCTCAGGATGACACGTTTTTTGATCACTGGACATTGCCGAACGGTCGTCCTTTTTTAATTACCTCCCGGCGGTCTTAGCCGCAAAACCGCCACCGTTGCATCATCGCTTTGGCTGAGCAAATTTCCATAGGACAGCATGGTTTCCGCCAATTCCTTTGGTGATCCGTCACCCATTTCCGTACAGCACCGCAGTGCCTCCCGTTGCCCCACGCCATCGCTGACCATCACCAGCCATTCCCCTTTCCGCAAGGAAATCGGCCTTGGCTGTTGCGGCCGTTCCGTGACGGAGATTCCCGGAGGAGGGCCGGGATTTCCCAGGCGTTCTGCACCAAAGGGGGTGACGAAATAAGATGGCGGCGAGCCCCACTTATATAGATTTACCTTACCGGAATCCAACTGCACCTGGGCAAGATCCACCGTAACCGCACCGGCACGATCCCGTAATGCACAAAGGCTGTTCAGACTTTGCAAAGCATAGGCTGGCGGATACCCTGCCGAAAGAAGTTTTCGCAGAATAGATGCGGCAGTTTTCCCCTCCTGCACCGCCCCCAGTCCCGTTCCCATGCCGTCACAAAGCAAAACATAGTAGCAATTTTCCACCCCGGAAAAATGGCAACATTGGTCACCGTTATCATAGCGACTGCGGTTACCGCAAATGGTCACCTCCGGCACAAAACACCGGTCAAAGTTCTGTCTTCTTTGGGGAAGGCGGTCTGCCAGATCCTGCAAAAATTCTGCCATAAAACCGAATTGCTGTATCACCGCCATGCGGTATTCCCCCTGCCGCTGACGATCTGCCCGAATGGAGCGAAGCTGCTCCTGACAGCGGTGCAGTTCCATCAAAACCCGTCCCGGTTTCCGGCACAGAACCGGCAATTCCTCTACGGACAGCAAGGGTTTATGTAAAACAGAAGATGGAATCTGGGTCAATCGGCTATGATCCCGACAATTTTTTCTGTGCGCACAACCACCGCAAGCCCGTTCCAGCCCCCGTGCCATCAGGGCATCCTCATCCACCGCCCCGGGTACGATCTCCCTAAGCAGATCCTCCGCCTGATGCAGTACGCCTGCGGCCAATTCCAGCCGCACCTGTGCCACTCCGGTTTCCCCTCGTCGGTATTGAAATTTCCCCGGCATTGGCAGATATACCCCCAACAAACTGCCGCAAACCAAAGGAAGCACCGGGCGAAGATCCCAATTCCCCGACAACACCATCACGCCCATAAAGGATAGCGGCAGAGAAATTGCCGCAAGCTGTTTGGGGCACCGGGGTAAAAACCGCACCAGGTATCCCAGGGCAAGCACAGCCGTCATCGGTACGGGTGTGATTTGTGCCAGGTCCAAAGAAAGGCCGGAAAGCACCGATGCAGGAAATGTGGCAGCACCGCAGAGCATCCCGGCAGCAAAAAAGCCCAAACCGAAATGGGAAAAGGGGGCAATTTGTGCCAGAGCCAATACCAAAAGCCCCAATCCCAGCCAATCCATGATGGCATTTCTGCCTTTTACAATATAGGAAAACAGCAGGCTTGACCCGAATGCCAATGCGATCCGCAGAAGATAGAGGAATATGGCTGTGGTATCCCCAAAGGCTATTTGAAAGATCACGCCTGCGGCGGCGGTCAGAAGACCAGCCAGCATGGGGATCAAAAGCGGTGTCTGCCTTGCGATCCGTCTGTCGGAAAGCAGCAAAGAAAGGGGCATCCCCAACAGCAAACAAAAGATCCCGATATAGCCTGCTTGCCCCCAAAACAGCCAATATCCTGCGATGCCCCCCAGTGCCGCCAGCACCGCATACCATCCGCTAAGGGCGCAGACTACCCCCAATGCCAGCGGCATACTGGTATTGCCTATGGAGGCGGCACTGAACACAAAGCCCGTTGCAAAATACAATAGCACTTGCATCGATCTGTGGAAATAGGGGTTTTGTCCTTGCCTGCGGATAAAATACCGCACTCGTCTAGCATAGGATTGCAGGGTTATCATCATGTAGAATCCGGCCTTTCTAAGTTTGTGTATGTTCTGTATATAGTCAAAACTTTATCACAACATAAAAGATTTTTCTGTCGAAAGCGGATTTGTAAGAAAGATTCTTGCACTGAGAGAAAAACGGGTGTATAATAGTAGGCAGAATTGACGCAATAGGCTCTTTACAGTAAACATATAAAGGAATGTGTGGTATCTATGGGAATTGAGTACGAATTGAAGTTTCGGGCCAAACCGGAGCAGCTTCCTGCCATTTTCGCCAAGTATGCGGGGCAGGTTCAAACATTTCAGATGGAAACCACCTATTATGACACCCCCTCGGGGGCTTTGTCTAACCGGCATTATACCCTCCGCCGGCGAATGGAGAACGAAGAAAGCGTCTGCACCTTAAAAACCCCTGCCATTGGCAGAGGTCGGCAGGAGCTGGAACTTCATGAGCAGGATCTTAACAAAGCAATTGACCTGTTTTGTCAAATGGGAGCCCCGGAGGATTTTGGTGATCTGGTAAAAGAAGGGATCATTCCCGTTTGCAGTGCCAAATTCCACCGCACCGCCATCACCGTCACCGCCTTCGATTGCGTATTGGAGCTGGCGTTGGATGAAGGCAGTCTTTCCGGCGGTGGAAAAACCGTCCCCCTTTGTGAAGTGGAAGTGGAATTAAAAGACGGTGAGCCTTTTGCCGCAGATCTGTTTGCACTGGAACTGGCCGCAGAATTTGGCCTTCTGCCGGAAACCCAAAGCAAATTCCGACGGGCATTGGCATTGTATAAAGGAGAATCGGTATGAGCGGATTTGAAAGATTTTTTGAAAAATACGATCGGCTGGTTTTTTTCGACACAGAAACCACCGGTTTGGAATTTGCACGGGATGAGATCATCCAGTTTTCCGCTGTGGTTTTGGAAAAGCAAGGGGACTGTGCGGTGGTGGCAGAGGAATACGATGCCCTCATTACCCTATCCCCCGGCGTGTCCGTGCCGCCCTTTATCACAGAACTGACCGGCATTTCCGATATGGACATTATGGAACGGGGAATTGCCAAGACCCAGGTTTGCCGGGATATGGCCCGCATTTTCTCCGGCAAAGCCCTTTTGCTTGCCTATAATGCCCACTTTGATTTGAGTTTTCTTTTTTATATGCTGTTGCGTGACGGCGATCCCACCATTTTGAAGGGGAAGGACAAAATTGACCTTTTAACCGTCTATAAGGATCGCCACAGCTACCCCCACAAGTTGTGTAACGCCATTGAAGTTTACCGGCTCGGTGACAAGGTGGTCAATTCCCACCGTGCCATTGACGATGTATTTGCCACCATTGCGGTCACAGAAGCTATGTTGCAGGAAAAAGACGACCTCCATCGCTACCTGAACCTCTTTGGCTATAATTCCAAGTACGGCCTTACCGGAAAGCCCATCGGCTCCATTACTTATAAATCCCAGGATTATGATCCTCCGAAACCATTATACGAATTATGAGGTAACCGATTATGTATAACCAACAAGCTTATGCCTTAGGTGCGAACCGTTCCTGCATCCGGGAACTTTTTGAATACGGCCGGCAGAGAGCCGCCATCGTAGGTCCTGAAAATGTATTTGACTATTCTCTGGGCAACCCCAGCATCCCCTCCCCCAAGGAGGTCAATGAAACCATTGCCCAGATCTTGCAGGATACCGATTCTCTGGTACTCCATGGCTACACCACCGCCATTGGTGACCTGGCTACCCGTCAGGCCATTGCCGACGACCTGAACAGCCGTTACGGCACGGATATTACCCCCGGTGAGCTGTTTATCGGCGGCGGTGCTGCTCCGGAACTGTGTGCAGTTTTGAAGGCACTGACCTTCCCCGGTGCCAAAGTTTTGGCACTTGCCCCTTATTTCCCGGAATATAAGCCCTTTACCGAATCTGCCGGTGCAATTTTTGAAGTCGTACCTGCGGACATCCCCGATTTCCAGATTCCCTTCCATCAGTTGGAAGCACAGTTGACGGAAAATACCGCCGCGATCATTGTAAACTCCCCCAATAATCCTGCCGGCACAGTCTATTCCCAAAAAACGCTGGAAACACTGGCAGAACTGTTGACCCGAAAGAGTGCTCAGTACGGTCACCCCATTTATATCATTGCCGACGAGCCTTATCGGGAGCTTTGCTACGACGGTGTGGTAGCCCCCTTCATTCCCACTATTTACAAAAACACCATCGTCTGCTATTCCTATTCCAAATCCTTGTCCCTGCCGGGCGAGCGTATCGGTTATATCTATGTCCCCCGTCAGGCAGAAGAAGGCGCCGATCTTTATTTGGCTGTTGCCGGTGCTGCCCGTGCCGCAGGCCATGTATGTGCTCCCTCTTTGTGGCAAAAGGTCATCGCCCGTTGTGCCCATTTGCGGCCCGATCTGGCTGCTTATGACAAAAACCGTCGTGCCTTGTATGACGGCTTAACCGCAGCAGGCTATGAAGTGGCAAAACCGGAAGGTGCATTTTACTTGTTTGTAAAAGCCCCCGGCGGTGATGCCGTGGCATTTTCTGACTTTGCCAAGGGCAAAGATGTGCTTTTGGTACCCGGTGACGGATTCGGCTGTCCCGGTTGGTTCCGTCTTTGCTATTGCGTCAGCTATGACATGATCATGAGAAGTCTGCCCGTCTTTACAGAAATGATGGAGCAGTGGAACGGATAAAAAAAGAGGTGATAACATGGCTGTGAAGGCCGATTATATTGCCGTCATTGATTCCGGTGTAGGTGGAATCAGTGTTCTTCGGGAACTGGTAAAGCTGATGCCCGGTGAACGGTACTTATATTTTGGCGACTCCGCCAATGCACCCTATGGCACAAAGCCTACTGAAAAAATCGTGGAAATGACCGATTCCGCGGTCACACGCATGATGGCACGAGGCATCAAGGCTTTGGTGGTGGCTTGCAACACCGCAACCGCCGCAGCCATCGGTTATCTTCGGGAAAAATACCCTGATTTTATCATCATCGGTATTGAACCCGCCCTGAAACCGGCGGTCACCCAATTCCCCAATGGCACGGTGGGCGTCATGGCGACCCCGGTGACCCTTCGGGAGGACAAACTAAAGCGGCTGATGGAGAAAAATCCCCATCCCGACATTCGCATGATCCCAGCCCCCGGTGTGGTGGAGCTTGTGGAGGCCGGTCTTGCCAACACCCCGGAAATGGATGCCTTTTTGACCCCCATTTTAGCCCCCTATCTGGGACAGTTGGACGCATTGGTTTTAGGCTGTACCCATTATCCCTTTACCGCCCCTTCTGTACGCCGTATTTTAGGCGAAAACACCACGCTCTTTGACGGTGGAGCCGGTACGGCACGGGAGACCCGTCGCCGTCTTGAAAATGCAGACCTTCTTTATGAAGGTCCCGGCTGTGTGATCATAGAAAACAGCCTGCCTGATCCCAACATGATCACCCTTTGCGAAAAATTGCTGACGGAGGCCTGCTATGAATGACATTTTGGTAATCGGCATTGCCGGAGGCACCGGCAGCGGTAAAACGACCCTGATGAAACGGCTGGTGGAGCGTTTTGGCAACGAAGTCGCCGTGCTGAGCCACGATAACTATTATAAACGCCACGACGAACTGACCTTCGAGGAACGGGAAAAACTCAATTACGACGAACCGGATGCTTTAGATACCAGCCTTCTGGTCTATCAGTTGAATCAGCTTCGCCACGGTCAGGCCATCGACTGCCCGGTATATGATTTTGTTTCCCATAACCGCAGCAATGAAACCATCCATGTAAAACCGGAAAAGGTCATCATTGTGGAAGGTATTATGATCTTTGTGGATGAGGATTTGCGAAACCTGATGGACATGAAGATCTTTGTAGATACGGATGCGGATGTTCGTCTTTGCCGCCGTATCAAGCGAGATGTGAATAAGCGTGGCCGTTCTTTGGAATCGGTTTTGACCCAATATCAGGAAACTGTTAAGCCCATGCACGAAAAGCATGTGGAGCCCAGCAAGAAATTTGCGGACATTGTGGTTCCCGAAGGCGGTAAAAATCAGGTGGCACTGGATATGATCGAAGGTCACATCCAGCGGCATTTGGAGGGCTGAGAATGGGAATTACCATGAACTGCCTGTGCGTGGATTGTCTGCTGAAAAAGCATATGGCCGCCGCCCGGGAACTTGGCGATGAGGAAACCGCGTTTCGATTCTCCAAAGCCATTATGGAATTATTCATAAATGCCGGTCCGGAAGAAAATTCCACCATGATGGGCAAAAATATCAATCAGTTGTATACGCAGTATTATGGGCTGCCCCAGGATCGTTTTCAGGAAGAAAAACGCATCTCCAATGATTTCGTGGCACAGCGATTGGATTCCATTCGCCGTCATGTGGCCGATTCCCCCGATCCTCTGCTGACTGCACTGCAATATTCCATTTTGGGAAATTACATAGATTTCTCCGCTTTGGGAAAAACCGTCAGTTTCCAGGTGTTGGAGCAGATGCTTTCCACGCCGGAACGGTTTGCCTTTGATACCCAGTACTATGGCAATTTCTGCCGGGATCTTCAAAAAGCAAAAAACCTTCTTTTGATCACAGACAATGCCGGTGAGATCGGTTTCGATCTGGTGCTGGCCGAAACCATCGCCGCCAAACACCCCCATGTGCAGATCACCTTCTGTGTGCGGGGTATGCCTGCTTACAACGATGCCACCCGTGAGGATGCGGAATACTTCCATATTCCCTTCCCCATCGTTGACAGCGGCAGTGACATTGGTGGAACTGACCTGCGGTATGTCAATCAAGAAACATTAAACGCCCTGACGCAGTCGGATGTGATCATCTCTAAGGGCATGGGCAATTTGGAAACGCTCTACGGCAGCGGTTATCCCATCTATTTTGCATTTTTAGTCAAATGCCCCAGAGTCCAGCAGGTGTTGGATAAGCCCCACATGACCCCTATGTTTATAAAGGAATAAAAAAATGGTGCTGCATAAACAGCACCATTTTTTTGCGTGATATGTAACATAAATTTTTTTGCACTGTTATGAATTCGGCACGCATCCTCGGCCTCCGCTTTTAAGAGGGGGCCGTCATTTTGCGAATTCTTCGCAAAATGACGGGGGGAGTTTTATTTTACATGCAGTTAGAACAGATAATCTCGTGTGTAACCCTCCGGCAAAACTAAGAAAGAAATATCCAGATTGTTCAAGTTATAGCAGAAAGAAAACATCTCACTCATGTCGATCGCGTTGGATGTGTCAAAATTTGATATATCCAATTCTTTTAAATTAGAACAACGAGAAAACATCTCGCTCATATCTGTTACTTTAGAAGTATCAAACGAAGAGAGATCTAAGCTTGTAAATGCAGAAATCCAGAACATTTTACACATATTTGTAACATTGGAAGTATCAAAGTTTGACAGGTCAATTTGTTCCAATGAGGTACAAAAGGCAAACATATTGCACATATTTGTAACCTTAGATGTATCGAACGAAGATACATCCAGAGTGTTTATAATAGCACAATCATGAAACATATAACCCATGTCCTCAACATTGGATGTATCAAAGGAGGAAACATCCAAATTTTCCAATGATTCACAATTTGCAAATAACGAATTCATATTTACTACATTTGATGTATTGAACGAAGATACGTCAACACTAATCAAACTGTAACACTGGAGAAACATACTACTCATATCTTCTACATTAGAGGTATCAAACGAAGAAAGATCCACTGTTTGTAAAGAGGAACAGCACATAAACATACCGCTCATATCTTCTACTTTAAGAGTGTCAAACGAGGACAAGTCTAAACTCTTTAAAGTATAGCAATTATAAAACATTCGATACATATCTCTAACATTTTCTGTATTAAATTTCGATACATCTATGCTCTCTAAAGAAGAACAATCACTAAACATATACTGCATTTTTCTAACATTGGATGTATCAAACATGGAGATATTCAGCGTTTCTATATATGGACAGTTAGCAAACATATACGCCATATTTTCAACCATGGATGTATTGAAGTTAGAAAAATCAAAATGCTGTATCATGCTTTCTATCGGATAATAGGTAGTGGAAAATTCTGATACAAACATTGCCCTGCAATCCTCAGGTGCAACGATGGGATATTCGTTGGTTGTGGTGATGTACATATTGTAAAGCGGTTCGTCAGAAAGTCCAAGATCATCATATTCGTGAGTTTCTTCTTTCCACATGACTACATTACCGTTTTGCTGCTCGGAAATATCCATGGTTTCCACACCTTCAGGGATGTCCTTATCCACAAAGTAGATACCTACCACATTGGGAAGGTGTGTAGACCGGAATTCCTCATCCCAGTGAATCTGATTTTGCAGGAGGATTTCCGGATCTATGGTCTCCACGGGAGAAGTGGACTCATCACCATTTTGATCCTGCTCTTCATTTTCTTCTTGTGTTTGGTGGGAAGCAGGATTCTTGTTAGCGGATTTATCTTCGGGAGAAAGTGCGATCACCGCACCGGTAACGACCACGGCAGCAGCGGCAACGACAGCTGTGATCTTCACAGCCAAGCTACCGGCGATCGTCTTTGCACCGGTCACAGCAGCCCCGGTTACGACCTGAGAACCTGCGGCCGCACCACCGGAAACGGCACTTGCGCCTGCTGTGGCAGCCACGCCTGCACCTGCGGTGGCAAGTGTGGTATCTTTTACCAATACGCCCTGACCAAACAGCCACATAAGCAGCGGCAGGATGCCAACACTGTGGAGCTTGACACCGTTCTTTTTCTCGTAATTTTCCACAGCCTGCTTAACGGCATTTCTTCCGTAATTCAAACGGCTTTTGACAGTTCCCTCGGAAACGCCCTGGATTTCTGCAATTTCTTTAACCGGCCGTTCTTCATAATAATGCAAAACCATAGCGGATCGCTGGGTTTCCGGAAGCTCCAACAGCATACGCAAAATCGTAGTCTTAAAGTCCTCCTGATCCAAAGCCTTATCCGGGATAAATTCCTCCCGTTCTTCCTCCAGGGTGTCAAACACAGAGTATCCGTCTTCATCTTCCTCTACGGTAATGGCATCATGCTTTTGAAAATGGTTCATTGCCTTGTGATAGGCAATTCTCCGCAGCCAACTGACAAATGCAGCAGGCTCCTGCAATGTCTGGATTTTTTCCAAAACAGTCACAAATGTATCCTGGGTCAAATCTGCCGCCAATTCCGGATCGATAACCGTACTTTTTATAAAATAATATGTATCATCATAAAAAGTATCGTAAACTTCTGTTGCAGCCAACTGATCTCCTTGCTGCAAACCTGTCACCATACGGATCAATGTATCTCTTTCTACCATCATGATCGCTCCTTTATATTTTCTGTTTTTATAGTATATCTATTATCTTTTTTGTCAAGTGTCACCTATAAAAGATCCGTCATTCCCACGGTTTTGACCGCTGTATCCTGCGGCACTTGCCTATAAATTGTCTTCGTCGTTTTCTCTTTTCCGGTTTTGTGGGTACGCTGCGATTGCAGTCTTCGCGGAAAATATAGTATAAATTATATCGTTTCACATTGTCCTCTCCTTTCCGTTTTGATCGGTTACAAAGAAAGGACAAGTAAGTCGGATCGTAGCCATG
>JAZRRA010000100.1:0-23497 GCA_045650305.1 Faecousia sp. | reverse complement strand
CCTGAAGAACCGGGAAGTTGCTGAGGAAATGAATGCAAAGGCAAACGGTATGCTGGCAACCTACGGTGCTATGGCTGACGAGATCTTTACCACCGTTAAAGCCGGCTTCGGTCAATAAATTAGCCCCCTACAAACATTTCTACAAGGAATAAAAGGAGACAAACAAATTATGGCAAAACAGCTTTTAGGTAAAGAAGTAAACGAGGCATTGGTTGCAAACCTTTTGTCCCGCAGCAACGCCCTGCGTGAGAAGGGCATCGCTCCCTGCCTGGGCATCATCCGTGTGGGTGCAAGACCTGATGATCTGTCCTACGAAAAGGGTGCAATCAAGAAGGGCGAAACCGTTGGTATCGATGTGAAGGTTTTTGAACTGCCTGAAGATGCATCCCGCGAAGATGTGCTGGCTACTGTGGATCAGGTCAACGCCGATGATTCCGTTCACGGTGTGCTGATGTTCCAGCCCTTCCCCAGCCACCTGCGTCCCTATCAGAGAGAGATCTGCAACCGTCTGGATCCCAAGAAGGATATGGACTGCCTGACCGATTTGAGCAGTGCCGGTGTATATCAGGGTCGTGATGATCTGGGCTATGCTCCCTGCACCCCCTCTGCTTGTATGGAAATTCTGGACTACTATGGCATCGACTGCAAGGGCAAGAGTGCCGTTGTTATTGGCCGTAGCTTAGTGGTTGGCAAGCCTGCTGCTATGATGCTCATCGGCAAGAATGCCACCGTTACCGTATGCCACACCAAAACTGTGGACACTGCCGCTGTATGCCGTGAGGCGGACATCATCATTTCCGCTGCCGGTGTGCTGGGCAGCCTGACCAAGGACTATGTCCGCCCCGGCCAGATCGTCATCGATGTTTCCATGAACTGGAATCCCGAGAAGATCACTGCCAAGGGCAAGGGCGGTATGTCCGGCGATGCTCTGTATGAAGAAGTGGAGCCCATCGTTGAGGCTATCACCCCCGTTCCCGGTGGTGTTGGTGCCGTGACCACCACCGTGCTGATGAAGCATGTCATCGAGGCTGCTGAAAAAATCTAAATAATCCCTCTGCCTGTATAACTGACGGAACATTGTGGGCAACCACAGGGGAGTACAGACAGTAAATATGCCGACCGTCTGGGCAATTCGATCTTATGGGCTCGGATTGCCCAGATTTATTTGAGAGGTTGATAGTATGAAAAAGCTGAACAATTTTTCCGAAGCAAATTTTTTAAAGCTGTTCTTTGCCTTTGTGTCTGCAGCATTTTTGATTGGTGCAGTCTTTATGCCCGACCGGAATCAGATGTTTACCGGCCTTTGGAAGATCATGACCTCCACATGTAAGATCTCTACCAACTATTTTGCATTGGGTGGCTATGCCGCCACTTATCTGAATATGGGTCTGGTGGCACTGATCTGCACACTTTTGTGTTTCCTGCCCGGTGCAAAGCCCAACAATGTAACAACTTTGGGCGTCCTGCTGACCGCAGGCTTCGGTTCTTGGGGCAACAACCCTTTGAATATGATCCCCACCATTTTGGGCGTTTTGTTGTATGCACTGGTGAAGAAGGAAAAAGCCGGTGCCATGGCAAATGCCATGATGTACTCCACCGGCATTGCACCTCTGATTTCTGACTTGCTGTTCCGGTATCCCGGTTTGGAATACCATACCTTTAGCTGGCTGGGATTGGGAATCGCTGTATTTGTGGGTTTGATCATCGGCTTTTTCCTGCCTGCCGGTCTTGCCCATGCACCCAATATCCACAAAGGTTACGACCATTATTCTGCCGCTGTTCCCATTGGCATGACCGCATTTTTCCTTCGCACCGTCCTTTACAATGTAATGCTGGGCTGGAAAATCGGAGATTTGGGTAAACTCTCCACCATGGGTGCATTGGATGTGCAATCCTTTGCCAACACCAACATTTTCTGCTTTGTGGTCTTTGGTGCTTGCATTGTGTTCGCTCTGCTGATGGGCTGTAAGCCAAAGGATTATTGGAATCTTTTAAAGGATTCCGGTCATGGCGTTAGTTTCACATCTAAGTACGGCAACGCTCCCTTCCTGATGAATGTGGGTATTTTCGGCCTGATGATCGTGGGTTACTTCAATTTGGCCGGTGCAATCGACGGGAAAAGCGTTTGGACGGGTATGACATTCGGTATCGTGTTCTGTATGCTGGCTACCTGCAATTCCGGCTCTCATCCCGGTAATGTGTGGCCCATCATGGCAGGCTACATGATCACATCCTTCCTGTTCGGCTGGATTTTCAAACTGTTAGGTGGCGAAACCTATGGCCTGACCATTGGAAGTCAATCTATTTTGATCGGACTGTGCTACGCCAATGGTTTAAGCCCCATTTCCGGAAAGTACGGTTTTGGTTACGGTATGTTAGCCGGTGGACTTCACTACCTGCTGGTATCGGCTGTTCCCGACATGCACGGTGGTTTCTGTCTGTACAACGGCGGCTTTACTGCGGCACTGATTTGCCTGCTGTTCGTACCCCAGCTTGAAAAATTCGTCAAAACCAAGGAAGAACGCCGTTTAAACAAGGTTCAACAATAAATTTTACGGGCTGACAGTTAAGTCAGCCCGTATTTTTATAGCAGCTTAAATTGAGAACCGGTGGTTTCCAGGACACCGTTTTTTCGCAGTTTGCTCAGCTCTGCCGACATGGCACTGCGTTCCACGCCCAAATAATCTGCCAAAGCCTGGCGATCAAAGGGGATGGTAAAAACGGGGCTATTGTGTTTTTTAGCCTGATCCAAAAGATACGCCATCAACTTTTCCCGTGTGGTCTTTTGGGACATGATCCGAATCTTGTCACTCAAGCCCATGTTCTTTTCCGCTACGACCTGCAACAGATTTTTTACCAATTGGTTGTGAAAACGGCAGGCATTGGAGCATACAGTCAGCATTTTTCGGCAGGACAGCATCAAAATCCGGCTGTCTTTTATGGCATATCCGCTGACGGGCATGGTAGCTATGGGACTACAACCGTAGGTTTCGGCAAAAATCTCCCCAGGTCCGGCAAAACTCAGAATACTTCTGGTGCCGTCATAGTCATCCCGGACGATCTGCACACCGCCTTCCAGCACAAGTCCGATAAAACCGGCCCCATCCCCCTCTAAAAATACGGGTTCTCCTTTTTGCCGTGTGTCCACCGTTGCCTGCATACATTGTAACAAAGCGTTCAATTCTCCGGGGGCTACCTGGGAAAACAAGGGACAGTCCTTTAAAATTTCAAAATATTTTTCCATTTCATGCTCCTTTGTTGGAATTCCAACATACCATTTGATTCCAATATAGTATACTTTCAATAGAAAGTCAAGAAGGAGGAATGAACTATGATTATGCATGGATGTCAGGCGAAACCCAAAACGCCTACGATTATTGAAAAAGTTTGTCCCCAATGTGGCCATATCATCGAACTGTTCTCCATTGATACACAAATGCCCTGTGAGCATTGCGGCTTTGTGGCATACAATGATACCTTAAGCTGCGTGCAGTGGTGCGAACACGCCAGAAAATGCGTGGGTGATGAAATGTATGAGCAGATGATGGCGGTCATACAGTCCCAAAAGGAAAGGAGTGCCTGAATTGGTACGCAAAATCATTCAGATCGACGAACAGAAATGCAACGGCTGTGGACTATGTGCAAAAGCCTGCCATGAGGGGGCGATCGGCATGGTTGACGGTGTGGCAAAACTTTTACGGGATGACTATTGTGACGGACTGGGCGACTGCTTACCGGCTTGCCCCACCGGTGCGATTTCCTTTATTCACCGGGAGGCGGATGCCTACAATGAAGCAGCTGTCATGGCAGCGAAAGAGGCCAAAGCCTCACGCCTGCGGCAATGGCCGGTGCAGATCAAGCTGCTTCCCATCAAAGCACCCTGGTATGAAAACGCAGATCTTTTGATCGCTGCCGATTGTACCGCCTATGCCTATGGGGATTTTCACAAGCGATTTATGCAGGATCGCACTGTGCTGGTAGGCTGTCCCAAACTGGATGGGGTGGATTACAGCATTAAGCTGACCGAGATCCTGAAACAGAATACCATTCACAGCATTACGCTTGTACGGATGGAAGTTCCTTGCTGTGGCGGATTGGAATTTGCCGTTAAAAAAGCCTTGCAGGACAGCGGCAAGCTTTTGCCGTTTCATGTGATCACCGTTACCACCGATGGTCAAATCCTTTAAAATAATTTCGGCCTTCTTTTGTGTTTTCTACTTGCACATTACCGATTTTCGCGGTATGCTAAGAGAAAGGAACACAAATGGAGGCCGTTTATGTTTATTGGCGTAGATTTAGGCAGTACCAATATCAAAGCTGCTGTTTACAAAGAGGATATGACCCTGGTGGATCGGCAAAGTTTGCCGGTACAGTACATCCGGGAAAATGGTTTCGTAGAATTTGACCCGGAGCAGTATATCCGGGATCTGCTGGAATTGCTTGCCCGTATGGTATCCCAAAACAAAATTTCGTCTGTTCAGGAAATTGCCTTTACCGGTCAGGCGGAATCTTTCGTGGTACTGGGAGAAAACGGAAAACCGCTGATGAATGCCATTTCCTGGATGGATGAGCGTTCTGTCCAGGAGTGCCGGGAGTTGGCCGATTTGTTTTCGCCGCAGGTATGCGAAGGTGTTACCGGCCAATTGGCTGTCCTTCCCACATGGCCTGCCACGAAAATTTTGTGGCTGAAACGCAACCGCCCGGAGATCTTTGCGCAGGCAAAATGCTATATGCTCCTGAAGGACTATGTGGTGTATTGCCTGACGGGAGTGAAGGCGGCGGATATGTCTGTTGCCACCTTCTCTTTCTATTTTGATATTTACAAAAAGACATATTGGAAGGATATGCTTCAGGCAATCGGCATTACAGAGGACCAATTACCGCCTCTTGCCGAGCCTTGTTCTGTTGCCGGCACGATGTTGCCGGAGATTGCAAATGCACTGTCTGTTTCTACGCAGACCCGTGTCAATATCGGTACTTTGGATCATTTTGCCGGTATGATCGGCACCGGTAATATCACCCATGGTGGCATTACCCTTTCTACCGGCACGGTGATGGCACTATCTACCTTGGCAAGCTCCAACACCCCCAAAAACAGCGGCATCGCCATGCACTACGGTTTCCGCCCCGATACCCATATCATGTTGCCGGTAGCAGAAAGCGGCGGTGTCAGTTTGGAATGGTTCCATAAAAACTGCATGGGGGATACAGACTACGATACCATGAATCGGAGCTTAGCCGAACGACCCAAAAATGACCTGCTGTTTTTACCCTATCTGGTGGGAACCAACGCCCCGGAATTCCATACCCAGGCAAACGGCGTATTTTGGGGTCTGCGGCAGGAGCATGTTGCCATTGATATGGCCGGTGCTGTGATGGAAGGGGTTAGCTTTGTTCTGCGGAAAAATTGCGACCATATCCGTCAAAACGGCGTAACGCCCACAGCCATTATCGCCACCGGTGGCGGCTCTAAAAGTGGGGTGTGGTGTCAAATGCAGGCGGATATTACGGGACTGCCCGTGTATATCCCGACAGAAAAGGAGGCGGCTTGTTTGGGTGCATCTATTATTGCCGCTGTCAGTTGCGGCAAATTCCCTGACTATGCAACAGCCACTTCCCAATGCGTCAGCTTTTCAAAAATCTATACCCCCGAACCCACAGAACAACTGGAGAAAAAATACCGTCGATTCAACGCCTTGTACGAAGCCTGCCTGAAAATTAACAGCATCGAATAAAATGCAACCCCCACACCGTCCAACGGTGTGGGGGGTTCGTATAGAAGTTAAATTATACCAAAGCAGCGGTGATAATTGCCATCTTGTAGACTTCATCGGCGTTACAGCCACGAGAGAGGTCATTGATGGGAGCAGCCAAACCCTGCAGGATGGGGCCGTAGGCTTCATAGCCACCCAGACGCTGAGCGATCTTGTAGCCAATGTTACCGGCTTCGATGCAGGGGAAGATGAAGGTGTTGGCGTAGCCGGCAACGGGAGAGCCGGGGAACTTTAACTGACCAACCTCGGGAGCCACAGCGGCGTCGAACTGCATTTCGCCGTCGATTGCCAGCTCGGGATCCATTTCCTTAGCAACCTGGGTTGCATCGTGGCTCAGCTTGACAGTGCCGCCCTTACCGGAGCCGTTGGTGGAGAAGCTCAGCATAGCGACCTTGGGATCAATGCCGAAAACCTTAGCGGTCTTGGCAGTTTCGATAGCAACTTCAGCCAGCTTACGGGCAGCGGAAACGGTCACATTTCCTTCCTTGTCCACACTGTCTTCATAGCTGAGGTTGATAGCACAGTCGCCCATAGCGATCTTCTCGTCGCCGCGAACCATGATAAAGCAGGAGGATACCAGATTTGCACCCTTCTTCGTCTTGACGATCTGCAAAGCAGGACGGACAGTATCGGCGGTAGAGTAGGTAGCACCACCCAGCAGGGAATCGGCATAACCCATCTTTACCAGCATAGTGCCGAAATAGTTACCCTTGGAAAGAGCAGCACGGCAGTCCTCGGGGGACATTTTGCCCTTACGCAGCTCCACCATCTTGTCGACCATAGCGTCCATTTCCGGATATGTAGTGGGATCCAGAATTTCCACGCCTTCGATATTATAGCCACCCTTTGCGGCATTCTGCTTTACTTCTTCCACATTACCGATGAGAATGGGGGTCAGGAAACCACCTTCTGCCAAACGGGCAGTGGCTTCCAGGATTCTGGCATCGTGACCCTCGGTAAAGACAATCTTACGGGGGTTCTGCTTCAAAGTTTCAATCATTGCATTGAACATGACTTCATTCCTCCAAATATTTGGGCGTTGCCCATATTTTTACAGTTTAATTATACATCACTCAATTTCCGTTGGCAATACCTTTCCGGAATTTTATGGCTCTTTTTTGTATGTTTGGGAAAAATGCTGGATTTTTTTCCTTTTTTCTATTATAATAGAAAACGATACATTATGATGGGGAGGTTCTCCTATGAAACTCAATTACAAACGCACCATACTGGTTGGCTTTGCCTTTTTCCTGATCTGTGCTTTCTGGCAGATCTATGATGTGACCATTGCCATGACCCTGACCAGCAAATTCGGTATGCCTCAGGATCTTTCCGGTATCGTAATGGCACTGGATAACATTCTGGCACTGTTTATGCTGCCTTTGTTTGGCGGTATTTCCGACCGCTGTCATGCCAAAATGGGTCGCCGTACCCCCTTTGTGCTGATCGGTACAATTTTGGCAGTGGTCTGTCTGCTGGGACTTTCCTTTGTGGACAATGCCCAGCTTGCCAATATTGAAAAGTATTCCAAAATCGATGATCCTGCCACCATGGAGATCATTTATGATGAGCAGAAGGATACCCTGCTGAAAACCCCGGAGGGTGTAGAGTACCGTTTGGCGGATTTCTATACCCGGGAGGAATTTTCCAAACTGACCACCGAGTCCAAAACCACCGAGATCAACAGCTTTGGCCGTGAGGTGGAAGTCAATCTTTATACCCGTCATGTTGTGCCTGCCCGTCAGGCCTGTGCCAACGCCGCTACCAATCAAAACCCCACGGTTTTGATCGTTTTCATCGGTGTTTTGCTGATGGTTCTGATCTCTATGGCTACCTTCCGCACACCGGCGGTGGCGTTGATGCCGGATGTGACCTTAAAACCCCTCCGTTCCAAAGGTAATGCGGTGATTAACCTGATGGGTAATGCCGGTGGCATCATTGTGCTGGGACTGGGCTCTGTATTGGCAATTTCCAAAGTAAAAAATGCCTATATGAGTTACACCATTCCCTTTGCCATCGTTGGCGGCATCATGCTGGTGGCACTGGTTGTGTTCCTGCTTACCGTAAAAGAGCCTTTGTGGGCAAAGGAAATGGAGGAAGAATCCAAACGCATGGGTCTGGAGGAAAATCCGAAAGAAACAGAAGAAAAGGGCGAAAAGCGGAAGCTGACCAAGGCAGAAAAGCGGAGTCTGTTCTTCATTTTGGCCTCCATCGTGCTGTGGTTCTTCGGTTATAACGCCGTTACCTCCAAATATACCGTCTATGCCCAGGATGTGCTGGATAAAGATGCTACCACCACATTGCTCCTTGCCAATGTGGCCGCTATCGTTTCTTACATACCCGTTGGTTTGATTGCCTCCAAGGTAGGTCGGAAAAAGACCATCCTTGCCGGTGTTGCCATGCTGTTTACCGCCTTTTTTGTGGCCGCCTTTATGACCGCCTCCAGCCCCTCCTGGCTGATGACCACCATGTTTATTCTGGCCGGTGTGGCATGGGCGACCATCAATGTCAATTCCTTCCCCATGGTTGTGGAAATGTGTTCCGGCAGTGATGTGGGTAAATATACCGGCTACTATTACACCGCTTCCATGGCAGCCCAGTCCCTGACCCCCTACATTTCCGGTTTATTTATGGAAAAAATCGCAAAGACTACACTATTCCCCTATGCCGCCATTTTTGTTGCACTGGCTTTTGTGACCATGTCTTTGGTTAAGCACGGCAACGCCAAGGTGGAGGCAAAGAAGGGTTTGGAAGCACTGGATATTGAGGATTGATATGACTGTATTGCTGATTATTATTGTTAGTTTGGCACTACTGTATGTTTTGTCTTTGTACGGTCGCAAAGGTCATAATGGACTGAAGGACCTGCAAGGATGGAGCTACGCCCATCGGGGCTTGCACGATGTCCGCCGCCCTGAAAATTCCATGATCGCATTCCGTGCCGCTTTAAATGGTGGCTACGGCATCGAGCTGGATATTCACTTGATGAAGGATGGCAATTTAGCCGTCATTCACGATCATTCACTGCTGCGTACCGCCGGGGTGGATGTGGCGATCGAGGATTTGACAATCCAGGATCTGGAACAATATCGGCTGGAAAATACCGCCGAGAAGATCCCCACCTTCCAGGAGGTTCTAGAACTTTACAGTGGTAAAGCCCCTATGATCGTGGAACTGAAGGCCATCCATGGCAACCACGGTGCGTTGGTGGATCGTGTAATGGATGTGCTGAAGGATTATAAGGGTGTGTACTGTATAGAGTCCTTTGATCCCCGTTGTGTGTTGTATCTGAAAAAACACTATCCCCATGTGATCCGGGGACAGCTTGCGGAAAACTTTTTGGCAAAAAAGAGCAACATCCCCTGGTTTTTCCGTTTTCTGCTCACTTGCCAATTGGGTAACTTTCTGTTGCACCCGGATTTTGTGGCTTATAAATTTGCAGACCGAAAGAATTTGGGAAATTTCCTGGTGCGGAAATTGTGGGGTGTGCAGGGTGTAACCTGGACATTAAAGACCCCGGAAGAGTATAACATTGCAGTTCAGGAAGGCTGGATTCCCATTTTTGAAGATTTTGAACCCTGATGAGGAAACATACTATGATTTTTGAAACAAGCTCCCCGGAAGAAACAGAGCAGGTAGGTGCGGCACTGGCTAAGTACCTGACCCCCGGTTCTGTTATCGCCTACGAGGGAGATCTGGGTGCCGGAAAAACCGCCTTCACCCGTGGCCTTGCCCGGGGATTGGGTTGCCGGGAACCGGTGACCAGTCCTACCTATACCATCGTCAATGAATATCTGTCCGGGAATATGCCGCTTTTTCATTTCGATATGTATCGCCTGACCTGCGCCGATGACCTTTTTGATATTGGCTGGGAGGATTACCTGGAACGGGGCGGCGTTTGTGCCGTGGAGTGGAGTGAGAATGTGGCAGAGGCGTTGGAAGATCCCATTTTCGTGTCCATCCGAAAAGTGGGGGAAACCAACCGTACCATTACCATAACGGGAGGAAATGACCTTGCTGATCTTAGCCTTTGAAACCTCTGCCAAAGCCGGTTCTGTTGCCCTTTGGCAAAATGGTATCCTGCTGGCGGAAAGTTACCAAAATACGGGGCTGACCCATAGCCAAACCCTTCTTTCCATGGCACAATCCATGATAGAAAGTTGCGGCAAGACCCCGGTCGATATTCAGGCTGTGGCAGTTGCCGCAGGCCCGGGAAGTTTCACCGGTGTGCGAATCGGTGTTGCTGCCGCAAAGGGCTTTGCCTGGGGACTGGAACTGCCTTGCTGTGGTGTGTCCACTTTGGAGGCCATGGCAGAAAGTTTGGGTGTATATGAAGGAACTGTGGTTTCCGTCATGGATGCCCGACGCAGTCAGGTTTATAATGGAGTTTTTCAGGCGAAAGCCGGTGTTTTGACAAGAATTTCCGAAGATCGTGCCATTTCCCTGGAGGAATTGGGGCAGGAACTTAAAAAAACAGATGGCCCGATCTATTTGGTGGGGGACGGTGCAACCCTGACCTACAACACCTTAAAAGAGACCGTACCCTCCCTGATCCTGCCACCGGAACATCGAATGCACCAGCGAGCCTGCGGCGTTGCCATGGTTGCAGAGCGGATGCTCCAAAAAGGTGAAACCTGCGACGCCGCCGCCCTGACGCCCAATTACCTGCGACTTTCCCAGGCAGAACGGGAACGAAACGAAAAAATGCAAAAAGCATAATATTGTTTTTCGCCTTATATACAATGAAAAGTGTCATTTCGAGTAAAGGAATGGGATTTATGTTTGTTCGAGTTTTTGATAAAGATAAAAACACGCATTATAAATCTATTGTGTATTCAACAGTTGGAATCGGTTGGTATTTACAATATATCGTACTCAACCCTCGCACACAAACTTTTGACCTTGTTGACTATTTGGATAAAAGCATTGAACCAGCCACTCCTCTTGTAGAAATAATTTCGCCTGACCACTCCGATTTTGTTGTCTATAAAGGTTCGCAGATACTAAAATACAAACAGTTTTGCCAAATGAATGGACATAAGTTTGTTGATGTCGAGCAGATGATGGGTTATGCAGACATCCTTGAAAACTATGATTTTCTTGCAGACATTCTTATTAACAAATCTGTTCCTGTTGAAACATACAAAATATCCATTCGGAACCTTAATGACACCACAGAATGGAACTATATTCTAACCCAAGCGGATGCCGATGATTTTATGAGGAAATTCGCTGGTTTCCATGATAGCACGATTGATAAAATTACCTATTCTGAATCAGATGCATCAACTACTGTAAATGCGATTTTTGATAATAGCGGATGGTTTGGTGTTGTTGAATTGTGTTTTGAGGGTATTCATATGCTAAAAATAATGCCCGCAACAGAAAACTATTCAAGAGAGATTTTTGAAGCATCATTGATTGTCGAAGACGAAAGCATATTTTGGGCTGATGGTTATATGGAGAAAGCAAACGATTCATACGAAGGTAGCATAATTAAAGCGTTAAATCTAAAGTGGAGAAAAATATAGTTTTCTTCTTATTATACAAAAGACACCCAATGACTTTGAAATGCACCCCAAAAGTTAGACACTTTTGGGGTGCATTTCTGTCATCCAGCCGTTTTTTCTATGCCTTGTGTATAAATTGCTTATAGTTCAGCAGTACCGAGATTTACTATGGTAAGTCCCTGAGATTTTGCACGTTTGGCAAACTTGTATGCTCCACCCCATGTATGACTGACAAGGCACAAGCAGTAACCGCCAGCTGCTCTTGCGATCATCCACTTATTCCTCCGCTCAATTGAAAAACGCCTTGGACCAATTTCTATACCTTCCGGATACATACTATATTCTTGATATGGGTCATACCCGCTATTTTTTGTTGGCAGATAAGCAAGAACCACCGAAATGGAGATATTCGGATACACTTTCTCAAGTTCCAACAATGCACTGAAAACCATACCATCAAAATGGCCTTGGTGACCTACATAGAAAGTGTTGACACCTTTGTGTATAAGTTCCTCCACAGCACTCTTCAAAACGTTTGCATCCAGGCCGTAGCACTCACTATGGCCGAAAAAGGTACATACCGACACTGTCCCACCCCCTCTTTGCCCCATTATACAACAAAAAGCAGGATTAGTACAGCCACCTGTACTATATTTCTAACTTTGCTTCCTATAATAATAGTACAGTTACAGGGAAGTGTGGTGTAAAGGATGCAGTTAAATGAGGCCATCAGCAAGAGAATAACTGAGCTTCTGAAAGAACGGAACATGACTAACTATCAGTTGTATATCAAAAGCGGTGTGCCGAAATCAACCATCGGCAATCTGGTAAACTGCACCTATGATTCCGTAAAGCTCCGTGTAATCCACGAAGTTTGCCAAGGATTTGGCATTAGCATTACAGAGTTCTTCAACTCTCCGCTATTCGTTGAAGATAATCTGGAACCCTAAAGCTTCTGTGCCACCGGCATGGGAGCTTTTCTCTTTTTCTCTTGACAAACTATCGTTGCAACGATATAATGATAGCAAAAAGGAAACTATTGTTAGGGCGATACTAATAGGAGGTGTTTGCTATGAACAAACTAACAGTGTATCACGGGTCACCGGTGGTTATCGAAAAGCCGCAGTTTAGTGTTGGCAACCCCAACAATGATTACGGCCTGGGTTTCTACTGCACTGAGACTCTGGACCTGGCAAAAGAATGGGCTTGCTCTGCAGAAACAGACGGCTATGCCAATAAGTATACTTTGGATATGTCTGACCTATCGGTTTTGAGTTTGACCGGTGGTGACTACAATATCCTTAACTGGCTCGCTATTCTGCTGGAAAACAGAAAGTTCCGCATTGGTGGTGATGTAGCCCGGCAGGCTCGGGCATACATCTTTGAAAATTTTGGCATCGACTACAAGAAGTACGACGTTATCAAGGGCTACCGTGCCGATGACTCCTACTTCTCTTTCGCATCCGCTTTCCTAAACAACACCATTTCCCTCTCTCAGTTGGAGCGTGCGATGGTGCTGGGCAAACTGGGTGAACAGGTGGTTGCCGTATCTCAGAAGGCATTTGATGCCATTTCCTTCGAGGAAGCCATCGCTGCTCCTAAGGAAATTTACTATCCCAAGAAGCTGGCTCGTGATACCGCTGCCCGGGACGAATTCCAGAAAGAAAAGGGCCGGGGCTCTATCCTGACCGAAACTTATATTCTTGATATCATCAGACAGGGGTGGAAAAATGATGATGAGCGCTTACAACGAGTCGTACTTGGATGACGCTATGCAGAACCTCGGCGACATGGTCGAGTATGCTGTGTGCGACTGCGGCTATGACCCGGATGAATTCTTCGGTTGGTTCATCTCCTCCGGTGTGGCAGCCAAGTTTGAAAAAGGCAATCCCAAATACATTACCGGTATGTCCGGCTTCGAACTGGCAGAAGCAGTTCTGAGGGCTACCAACGTTGCACTCCCCGGCATTGCTCCCTCACATCCGGATTTCAAAGGACGGGAATACTGGGCCGGCTGGATTTTTGCCTACTACCAGTGGCAGAGTGGCAGACGGTTTGAGGACATCGTTGCGGACGGACTGACTCTCTCCACCGTTTTCGGCATGTATATCCACCACGAGGCCGATAACAGCAAGTTCGTGGAGTCCGCCGATGTCATTATCCGGCGCAATAAAGAAGCCCGGAAGTCCAGGCTGCACACCATCCGGAAGGCCCGGGGCTTTACCCAGCAGCAGCTGAGCGATGCCTCCGGTGTTTCCCTGCGCATGGTGCAGCTTTATGAGCAAAAACAAAATGACCTGAGCAAAGCACAGGTCAATGTGGTTATCGGTTTAGCCAAAGCCCTCGGCTGCGAAGTTGAGGACCTAATCGACTGACATCTTCCCTCGACGGCACCCGCCGCCGAGGGATTTCTTATGCACAAGAAAGAGCAGAGCCCGCAAGCCCTGCTCCTTTTGTGAGGTTAATAATTATGTTAGGTATATCTATTGTAGTTCAAGTAACTGCTTCTTTTTTGCGGTAAATTCATCCTCGGAGATTACACCTTCATCATACAGTTTTTTATACTGCCTAATTTCGTTTACAATCTGTGTTTCTGTTTTTTTCTTTTCCTGTTTGTTTGCAATTTTTTCGTCCTCAAAAATTTCTTGCTCATTCAGCAATTGTATAACGGCTTGGATATTATCGACATCGCAAGTCAAAACGTTATAGCATTTTGATCCGTGGTAAATTTGAAATCCATCGTTATTATATGTGAGTTGATTGATTTTAGAAACATACAGATCAAATCCGCATTTGGGTGCCAACAAAATTATTCTATAATTTGTAATATATAAAGTTCCAACAAAAGTTTCTACTACATCTTTCCGGATAACCCGTGATCTACCTCCACCTGTTCTTACAGATATACCTTTTGCAATACGAATATTCATACCGGTAGTTTTTCCAGAACTGCCAATTACGATATTTTTTTGGTGATATGCCGAAGCAACTTGTTTGTAAAAACAAATTTCATTGTTCAATAGCGAAATATTTGGATTTGATACAATAAGTTTCTGTATTTTCTCTTTAGGTGCACACTCATCCTGCATTATTTTATCAATTTCATTTGATTGATTAGAGAATACGCCAAGCATATTTCTTAATTCCGATAGGCTATATTTCTTCTTATCATGAAGCAAGTTCATTTGATATAACTTTCTAATACATTTTTTGCATACATCTCCAATATCACTTTCAGAAAAAAATCGGTATTTATCATGATTTCCACAAATAACGCACTGTATTTCCTTGCGTTTCTTTTTTTTATTATTTAAAACAGAAATATTTGGAGGATTGATTATATGAATTTTTCGTATTACTCGCACACATCCAATAACCGACAATAATAAAAAAACGAGTCCACATACTGCCATGGGAACTATATTGTCTACAAAACCTGCTATTGTTAGTACGATGCCTAATAACCCTAACAATGTAAGGAATAGTAAAGCAATTGCATACAATATTTTTTTCATAATTTCTCCCCTCCAATTGTAATGTGCTTTTATGCGGTTTGTCCTGTGTTGTAAATAGCCCTGCATATCAAAAGATACACAGGGCTAAATTAAATCAATCCAACGGTTTCATCGTGGGGAACAGGATGACCTCGCGGATGGTGTCGGCACCGGTCAGGAGCATGACACAACGGTCAATACCCATACCCATGCCGCCCGTGGGAGGCATACCGTATTCCATAGCATTGAGGAAATCCTCGTCCAGCATTTCGGTTTCATCGTCGCCACGCTCACGCTGCTCTACCTGCTTCATAAAACGGCCTCTCTGATCCACGGGATCGTTCAGCTCGGAATAGGCATTGGCCAGCTCACTATGGCAAACAAACAGCTCAAAACGCTCGGTCAGTCTGGGATCAGCGGGGCTGCGTTTCGTCAGGGGGCTGACCTCAACGGGGTACATGGTGATGAAAGTAGGCTGGATCAGGTGGGCTTCCACTCTCTGATCAAAGCAGGCATACAGTGCGTTGCCCCATGTCTTTTCGGCGGCATCTGCCAACTCTACGCCCTTGCTCTTAGCGGCGGCCACAGCCTCGGCATCGTCGGAAATGGCATCGAAATCGATACCCACATATTCCTTAACTGCCTCTACCATGGTCAAACGACGCCAGCCGGGGGCCAGATCGATCTTTTCGCCCATCCATTCCACTTCATAGCTGCCCAAAATTTCCTTGGCAGCACCGGAGATAATGCCTTCGGCAATATCCATCATATCGTGGAAGTCTGCATAAGCCTGATAAAGCTCAACGGTGGTAAATTCCCGGTTGTGCTTGGGGTCCATGCCCTCGTTACGGAAAATTCTGCCGATTTCATAAACTCTGTCCATACCGCCCACGATCAGTCGCTTCAGGGGAAGCTCGGTAGCAATACGCATGAACATATCGATATCCAAAGTGTTATGATGGGTCACAAAGGGACGGGCGGCGGCACCACCGGCGATGGTATTCAGCACCGGAGTTTCCACTTCGATATAGTTCATATTGTCCAGGTAGCTACGCATGAACTTGATGAACTTGGAACGAATCACAAAGTTCCGCTTCACCTCGGGATTGACCATCAGATCCACATACCGCTGACGGAAACGCAGTTCCTTATCGGTCAGGCCATGGTACTTCTCCGGTAGGGGCAGGAGGGACTTGGAAAGCAGCACTACCTTCTTGGCACGGACAGAGATCTCCTCTGTCTTAGTCTTAAATACTTCGCCTTCCACGCCTACAATATCGCCGATGTCGTTCTTCTTAAAGTAGTTATATTCCTCTTCGCCCAGCTCGTCGATCTTCACGAAAAGCTGGATGCGGCCGGTGCAGTCCTGCAAATCACAGAACATAACCTTGCCCTGACCACGCTTGCTCATCAGGCGGCCTGCCACGCGGACGGACTTACCTTCATAAGCATCGTAGTCTGCCTTAATTGCGGCAGAATCCGCATTAAAATCAAACTTAGTCTGCAGGAAGGGATCTCTGCCCTCGGCCTGCAAAGCGGCCAGCTTATCCCGACGGATCTGAGCCTGCTCGGAAATCGGCAATTCAGCCTGGGGTACAAAATTTGCCATATTCTCAGCCCTCACGGGTCACATTGATGACCTTCATTTCATAAGAACCGTTGGGTGCATTGACCACAAAGGTTTCGCCTACGCCCTTACCTACCACAGCACGGCCGAAGGGAGAATCGTCGGACAGCTTAAACTGCATGGGGTCAGCTTCCTGAGAACCGGTGATGCGGTAGGAAGTTTCTACACCGGTAGCCACATTCTTAACGGTCACGGTACAACCCAGACCAACACGGCCACTGGCTTCGTTCTCGTCCTCGATGATCACAGCATGGGACAGAATATCCTCAATTTCTGCGATACGGCCATAAAGCTTTGCCTGCTCATTTTTCGCAGCATCGTACTCGGAGTTTTCGGACAAGTCACCGTAGGAACGAGCTTCTGCGATCATTGCAGCGATCTCACGCTCACGGGTTGTCTTTAAATAATTCAGTTCCTTTTCCAGGTCAGCCAGACGCAAACCGGTAATTTTGAATTCCTTTGCCATAACAAATTTTCCTTTCGGTCTAAAAATTTACATATCTCCCTACATTATAGGGGAATGTTCCCATTTCGTCAAGCATTAACTTAGGAATTTTCAAATCCCCTTTGACCGCAGTCAAAGGGGATCCTCAGATTATCGGGTCAACTCCCGGAAAAGGCTTAAAAATTCCTGCTCTGTTGCCAAAAAACTCTCAAATTCGAATTGCGGACGGGAATATAACGCCGGTACGGTATCATAGAGTTTTGCCCCCATCAGTGCCGGGAACTCATTTTCCAAAATATGGTCATCGATCAAAAAAACCAGGCGATTTTCCTCTTCCGTCAGCGGCTCTCCCAAAAACTTCTGCCAAATAGCCTCCTGCAAAGGTTCTTCGATCTCCTTATACCGGGGGATTTCCTGCTTAACAGGACGGGTCACATCGGAAAGATATGCCTCGCTGGCATCATGGGTCAGGCAGGCAAGCTGTACCTTCTTGCTATATCCCCGCGCCATCGCCTCTCTTGCACAGTTGATACTGTGCATACCCACAGAATAAAAACTGCGGAAATGTCCGTTTGCCCGGCACAGCATGGAAAGGGAATGGGCAATATCGGCAATGTCGATCAGTTCCGTTTCCGGATTCAGGGGATCAAACATCTTGTGGGAACAAGTCATAATTCTACTCATGATCCTGCTCCTTATTGTCCGTTTTGCAGGATCGCCTGCAAAGCCTGACCGTCCACGGAAAGCTGCTGCTGACCTTCCAGCAATGTTTCAAAGAAGGCCCGTACATCCGGATCACCCAAAATATAGCGAACCTGGCTGTTATTCATGGCAATCTCACACAAAGCCTCCCGGTCACTGTCTGTCCAGGTTTTACAATGCTGAAGCTGGCTGATCAGAGAATGGGTTTTTGCAAAGCTATGGCTGTTTTCCAGAGCGATGATCAGGTCGATCCGCTTCTGGGCATCTTCATCATAGGCTCTGTCTGCCGCCATGTATTCTTTCTTGCAATCGTAGTACTTTTCCAGCAGCACTTCGTTGGTAGCGGTGCGGTCGATGATGGCCTTCACCAGCTTATCCAGTTCACTGCCTTCGGTATAGTCCGCAGGGGTATAATATTTGATTCTGCCGTCACGGACCATCTTATAGACTTTGGCTTTTTCTCCGTTATATACGCCGATGGAGTATCCACCATTGTCATTGACCAGCTTCATGCAAGGTACATCCGTATCGCTGTCGCCAATATAGACCATATTATGGAACGGCACACGCACATCCTCCGGGGCAAAATGATCATTCACCGCGGAATCGTTCACATCCATAACACCCTTCATAATACGGAACAAAATCTGGGTCTTACCGGTATAATTCACCACCTGGGCAGGCCATTTGGCAACACCCCACTGGTCGTAATAGAAGGAACTGGCATAGACATGCTCAAAAGCACCGCTTTTTGCCACCGCCGTACCCTCGATCATCTCCTTTAAGCCGGAGGAAATGATGTAATGCTCCACAATAACACCATGGGCATCGCCGTACTGGCGGATCCGCTCAAACCAGGTTCGGACACCGGGAAACAGTCCCACTTTAGAACCGTATTCCATCAGCTTTTCCCGGGTGACCACCATACGGCCCTGAGCCTTTTCGATCATCTTATACATGTAGGCCAGATTGGTATCCATGTCGTTTTCTTCCGCCAGTTCATTGGATTCCTTCCAAAAATCCGCTATATCATAACCTACGGACTGGATATAACCCTGTGCCTGCATATCATCCGGAGAGAGGGTCTTGTCAAAATCGTAGCAAATAGCTAAAACCGGCTTATCTTCTTTGGTTCTGCGTTCAAAAATCTTATTTCCCATTCTAATTCCTCCATTTTCATGGAATTCAAAAATTTACTGTTAGATCCGTTGCCGATCTTTTTTATGACCAAAGGGCAGCTCTTTATTTTGTGCAAAATAATTGATGGTAAACACAATATACGCACCCAAACTCACGGCAAATATGTAGATCGGTGTATTGAGATACCAGCCTAAAATTTCACTGAAGGTGGAAAATACCGCTAAAGGGGAATTTCCCGGCCCTACAAAAAACATATTCATCTGCTTTCCCAGAACGAACTGCACAAAACAGTTTAGCCCAAAAGCAATGGCACACAAAGACAAAAAGGTAAACAATCCGTAGCGATAATCTGTTTTTTCATTACCGCCCATACGGGCGAAGCAAATCAGCAGACCGATAAACACCAGTATCATGTGCCACATCAGGGCATGGACGGTCAAAAACCAATATCCGTGCAAAAGTCCGGAAGGCTCTGCAAAGGAGATCGCACCGCCCAGCAAATTGTAAAGCACCATAAAGCTATACATCCCCCGCTGCACCTTCCCCTTTTTCAGCCAGGGAGCAACCAGGCACATATACATGGGAATGGAGCAAAGCTGGAAGGGAAAATCGCCCCAGGCATAGGCATGGTCGTTTATAACATAGTAGTAAAAAAATTGTTTACAAACCTCCGTAGCCGACAGAAAAACACCACAGCCAAATAGCAACCATCCTATGACCCGTTCGCCGACATGACGCAGTTTCCACGCCACAAAGCCGCATAAGGCAAAGCCTATAAGGGTATAAAGAATATGAAACAGACCATAGGCCGGAGGCGGAGTCATTGTCCAGGAGATGGAATCAAAAAATTGTTCCAGCATAACAGATTTCCCCTTTTTTCTTTTTTATCATATTAGCACACCCATCACCGGATTTCAATAGAAAACGGTACGATTCAAAAAACGGCGGTATTCCACACTTTATGATATGAGAACAAAAATGGTATAATTTTTATAAAATTGTAAATTATGATAAAAAGTTAGGAATATACTGTATTTTATACCGAAATATTGGTATTTTATACTCTGTCAATTATGAATTCTTCCAAATTTGCATTTTAATTTTTGTTTATTTTTCTAAATTGACACTTAATTTTTCTTCTTGTATGCTTATGAAAGAGATAACCTTGTGCAAGATGTTGTGCAAGGTTTTTCTATCCCCACGGGGACATATTACTAAGGAGGAACTTACCCTATGAAACGATTATTCACCATGTTACTGACACTTTCTCTGCTGTGCGGTCTCACCGCCTGCAAGAACGATCCCGTCACCGATCAAAGCAGCAGTACGAAAGGCAGTGTCTACTTCCTGAATTTTAAACCGGAAGCCGACGCAGCCTGGCAGGCACTTGCAAAGGAATACACGGAAAAAACCGGTGTTACCGTCAAAGTTGTCACCGCTGCATCCGGTGACTATGAAACCACATTGAATGCCCAAATGGGCAAATCCGGTCAGCCCACCATTTTTAATATTGGAAACCCCATGAGCCTTGCTGACTGGTCGGACTACACCCTGGATCTCACCGGCACCAAACTGGCCGGGGAATTGACCACCAATGACTACAACCTCTATGATATTGACGGCAAACTGAAAGCCATTGGCTATTGCTATGAAACCTTCGGTATTATCGTAAACACCAAATTACTGGCCGATGCCGGCTATGCCTTGTCGGACATTACCGACTTTGACTCCCTGAAATCCGTTGCAGAGGACATTCACAGCCGTGCCGATGAACTGGGCTTTGATGCCTTCACATCTTCCGGTCTTGATGATTCCTCTTCCTGGCGTTTTTCGGGACATCTCATGAATATGCCCCTTTTCTATGAGTTCCGTGACCGGAATGTGGTGGAACAGCCTGCCACATTAGAAGGCACCTATCTCAACAATTTCAGAAAGATTTGGGATCTGTATGTGGAAAACTCCGCAACTTCTCCTGCAAACCAGGTTTCTGCCACCGGCGACGATGCAAAGGCGGATTTCCATAACCAAAAAGCTGTGTTTTGGCAGCAGGGTTCCTGGGAATATGCCGCACTGCAGGAGGCAGGTTTGACTGATGTTGCCATGATCCCCATTTACTGTGGCGTCACCGGAGAGGAAAAGGCCGGTCTTGCCTCCGGTACAGAGAATTGCTGGGCAGTCAACGCCAAGGCATCTCAGGCGGATATTGACGCATCCTTGGAATTTTTGTACTGGGTGGTAACCTCCGAAGTTGGTACAAAAATGCTTTCGGAGCAGTTTGGTGCCGTGCCCTTCAAGCAGGCCGCCAAAGTGGATAACGCCTTCTCCAACCGTGCTATGGAGCTTTATGAGCAGGGACATTACACCGTCACCTGGGCATTCACCTATACTCCCAATGTGAATAACTGGAGAGCCGGTATCGTCACAGCCCTGACCGCTTATACCGTCAATCCCACCGATGCAAACTGGCAGAAGGTAGCCGATGCTGTGGTAGCCGGCTGGGCGATTGAATACAACACCCAAACGGGAAATTAAGTTTCGGAATACAGAATAGAAAATACACCAGCCGCTACCATAAACGAAAATTTACCTTTCTAACGCACAAGGTATCAAAGCCTTCTCCTGGAGGAGAAGGGGGACCGCGTTAGCGGTGGATGAGGTGTTATTTGTTTTTTACACCTCATCAGTCACCTTCGCTTCTTTTCAAGGAGAAGCCATGAATGGGGCGATAAACACAATTTCCATCCCTCAAATGATTTTAATCTATTAGAAAGAGAGGTATGATCCTTGGCAAAATATCCACGCAGGAGGAAGGTTTCTTTGGTTCAGCGGCCTATGGGCCGCTGGGGGGCACTGTTTCTTCTGCCCACATTTCTCTGTTTTTGTATTGGCTTTTTATGGCCTTTTATGCAGGGCATTTATCTGTCTTTTTGCAATTTCAATACTCCAAAAGATGCCATTTTTCAGGGTTTTTCCAACTATGAAAAAGTTTTCGCCGATCCCGGGTTTTTGAACGCTTTTCGCAATACTGCCTTTTTTTCCCTGATCTGCATTGTGGTTATCAATGTGGCTGCCTTTGCGATTGCCTACGGCCTGACCCAAAAATTCCGGGGATCCCATATATTCCGCACCGTATTTTTTATGCCAAATCTCATTGGCGGTGTGGTTTTGGGCTACATTTGGAGCATGATCTTTGACGGTATCTTATCTTCCTTTGGCACATATCTCACCGCCAATTCCGTATATGGATTTTGGGGACTTGTGATATTGGTGGCATGGCAACAGATCGGCTATATGATGATCATTTATATTGCCGGATTGCAAGCCATTCCCACGGATATGCTGGAAGCTGCCAAAATCGACGGTGCAAAGGGGAAGGATACGCTGTTTCGGGTCATCATTCCCAATGTGATGCCGGCCATTACCATCTGCACCTTTCTGACCTTAACCAATTCCTTTAAGCTGTTTGACCAGAATTTAGCACTTACCGGTGGACTTCCTCAGGTCATTGACCTGGATGCTATGGCAAAGATCAACACCACGGAACTGTTGGCACTGAATATTTACAGTACCTACAACATCGGCAAAAACTTTCACGGTGTTGCCCAGGCTAAGGCAGTTATTTTCTTCCTGCTGGTAGCAATTTTGGCTCTGGCACAACAGTGGACCACCCGTCGCAAGGAGGTGGAGCAATGAAAAAAAACCGCATTTTAACTGTATTTTTCGCTCTGATCTGCCTTGTGTGGCTCTACCCGGTTTTTCAGGTGGCAGTCAATTCCTTAAAAAACAACGATGCCATCAATCAAGCCGTTTTTGCCCTTCCCACAAAAGAAAGTTTTGTAGGTTTTGCAAATTATATAAAGGGTTTTACATTTGGTAATTATCCCTTCTTTCAGTCGGCATTTTACAGCCTTTTCATCACCGTTTCTTCCGTTTTTTTGATTTTACTGTGCTGCTCCATGTCCGCATGGTATATTGCCAGACTGAAGCGAAACTATACGAAGATTTTTTATTATTTGTGTCTGTTTTCCATGATCGTACCCTTCCAAATGGTGATGTTCACCCTCACATCCACCGCTGACGACCTGCAACTGAATACCCCTTTTACCATCCCTCTTGTATATCTGGGGTTCGGTGCAGGACTGGCCATCTTCATGTTCGTAGGCTTTGTAAAAGGTCTTCCTATTCAAATCGAGGAAGCAGCCGCTATGGATGGCTGTGGTCCGGTTCGGACATTTTTCCAGGTAGTTTTACCCATGCTGAAACCAACCTTGATCTCTGTGGGAATTTTGGAGGTCATGTGGATCTGGAATGACTATCTTTTGCCCTATTTGGTGCTGGATATTGGAAAATATCGCACCATTCCCATCCATGTACAATACCTGAAGGGAAGTTACGGCACGGTGGATTTGGGTGCAACCATGGCGGTGATCATGCTTTCTGTGATTCCCGTTATTATACTGTACCTGATTTGCCAAAAGCACATTATCAAAGGTGTTGCTGCCGGTGCAGTCAAAGGCTAACCGTTTCCATTTCCGTTCATCCCACCAGTCCTTGGCCCCCTCGTTTTGAGGGGGCTATCAAATTGCCGATTTTAGGCAATTTGACTGGGGGAGTTGATGGCTCCCCTTGCAGGGGAGGCTTTGCTACCTTGTACATTCGTGCGGTAAATTTCCGTTTATCTTACGATTATAATATACCACATCGTAGGGGAGGGTCTTGACCCTCCCACCGGAAAATGTTTGCATTTTCCGGATTTTCGCAAGAAAATATCATGTTATTGCCTGCGGCAATCGCAATTTTACAGC
>JAZRRA010000099.1:0-2837 GCA_045650305.1 Faecousia sp. | reverse complement strand
ATGGAAGCGTCTGGCGCTGAAGAGATACAACTTCACCATCGGAAACGGACTGTACACCGATATGAACGCTATCCGACGGGACGAAGATTTGGATAACATCCACTCGATCTATGTGGACCAGTGGGACTGGGAGAAGGTCATCACCCGGGAAAACCGGAATTCCGAATATCTGAAGCTGATCGTCCGGGCCATTGTCCGCGCCATCTGCGATACCAACGACCGACTCCATGTCCGTTTTCCCCAGCTTCAGGTGGAATTGGACCGGGAAGTGTCCTTTATTACCTCCCAGGCTCTGGAGGATATGTATCCGGATATGACCGGCTCTCAGCGGGAGAATGCCTTTGTAAAGGAACATAAGACCGCTTGTATCATGCAGATCGGCGGCGCACTTCGTTCCGGAAAGCCCCACGACGGCCGTGCTCCTGACTATGATGACTGGAGCTTGAACTGTGACATTTTCTTCTGGGATGATGTACTGGGCAGAGCGTTGGAGATCTCCTCCATGGGCATCCGCGTAGATGCAGAAACCCTGGATCGCCAGTTGACCATTGCCAACTGCAATCACCGCAGAGAGCTTCCTTTCCACCGTATGTTGCTGAATAACGAATTGCCGCTGACCATTGGTGGCGGTATCGGTCAATCCCGACTGAGCATGCTGATGATGGGCTGTGCCCATATCGGCGAAGTCCAGTCCAGTGTGTGGGATGACAACACGGTAAAGGAATGTGAAAAAGCAGGCATCCGTCTGCTGTAAAAGCCACCGTTTGGATAAAAACGGTTAAATTATGTGTGTTGTGCAATTTCTAACCATAGAAACAGCCTGATTTTATATTTGTGGTTTGCTAAAATTTTGGTGTGGCCGTCATAAAATATAGCCATTTAACATTTTATGCCGTGCCTCCCTGACGATATTTAGATTGGAGTGACACACCATGGGTAACATCCGCATATTTCTGTTGTTTTTAGTCCTGATTTTTATACTCTGTGGCTGTCAAAAAATACCGGCAGATAAGGCTGCAATCGGCACCGAACCTGCCACTGCAGAATCCACCAATCCGGAGGATGCAGACCATTTATCCAATAAAGAAAATGATTTTATCCACGATGCCTTTTCTCCCACAACCCCGGATGAAGAAACAACGATCCGTTATGGTACCGAATATCCTCTGATTTACAGTGAGGAAATAGATTACAGTTTGGTAAACAGTGCGATTGCCAAAACCATAGACGACATTGTTGCACAGATAAAGGAAAGCACCGATGAAATTTCCCTCTTTACCACGGATTATGCGGTACAAATGCAATCTTCCGAATATGTCAGTGTTTTGTACAATGTTTTTTTCAATGTAGAGGGTTCTGCCCATCCCGTGGATATGGCCTTTGGTATCAATCTGGATATTAACGGAAACACGGTGCAATTGCATGATTTTGTTACAATTGATAACCAATTGGCAGAAGACTTTAAAGCCGCATGGAACAAACAAACCATCGATGAATTGCAGGATTACCTGAACACGTATTCCGATGAAACACTGCTGGAGCTGTTAGGGAAAACAGACAGTCTATCTTCCAATGTCGGTTTTTACTTAACAGAAAATAGTATTGTTATTTTATTCACCGTTCCCCGTGCCGCCGGAAGTTATGTTTCCGTTGCATTACCTAAATCATAACCTATAAAACATGGCTGTTGCCCACGCAACAGCCATGTTTTCATATCCATAAGGGTTAATCGGTAAATTTATGTATAACGGAACGGTATTTTCAATCGTTAATTGATCGGGCGTTAAAAATCCCCTGCCGGAGATGTACTCTGCGGCAGGGGAAGTTTTTGATCAGGGGATAATGTTATCCATCAGGCCTACCAGATAGTCACTGCGGATCATGCCAATGTTGTTGGCGAAGATGATGTCATTTGCACCAACCTGACGGGCAAATTCCACCAAATCGCCTTCCCAATAGCGGTAGTCGATCTCATAGACAGTGCTGTAATGGTCAACCAGGTAAGACATCAGCACATTACCGAAGGATTCCTTAACCACAATAGCCACAGAACCGTCGGTCACATCGGGATTGTAAAATTCTGCGAAGGGCTGATCGGATCCGGCAAAGGTGTAGTATTTGGCACTGGAGTAGCTGTTGCTCACATCGCTGATGATTTGCCATCCGTAGCGGTCACCGTTAAAATCGGTCAGGTACATATATGCATTTTCGGAGTAGGGGTGATAGGCATATACTGTATCCGGGGTGGCGGCCAGAGCAGCATCCTGACCGCAGGTATTCCAGTAGAGTGCGCCTAAATAGCCTTCAAACACAGAGCATTTTCTCTGCTCCATGGTATAGGGGGTGATGCCTTTTACTGCACAGAAACTTTCGTATGCATAGTAAGCACCGGTGCCGGTCCAATGCCAGTCGGTACGGAAATAGAGGTACTCATCACGGTGTTGCATGAGATTTTCATAGCAGTTTACGGGGATCACAGAACTGTCCATCATAGCGAAGATCTGTTCCATACGCTGATCCTGACGCTCGTAGGAGCTGCTGTATTTTTCTGCCAGATTATCGGGGAATACCACACCAATGGCGGTGGGGATGATCAGACTGTAAACATCGGTTTGGCCGGCCAGCATGGTGCTGACCTTGCTGACAAGGGAAGCGTAATTTTGTGCGGGGCTTTCCCAGTAGTAATAGTATTCATAGGCCATGTTGTCCACAATGCAGGCGTTTCCAAAATCCCGGGTGCTTTCTGCCTGACTGGTGATCGCCGGGTAACCGTCTGCATTGTAAACCTTGTCCGGATCTTTGACGGGTTCGGTTTCAGTGGGTTGGGGTTCGGTGGG
>JAZRRA010000098.1:0-1903 GCA_045650305.1 Faecousia sp. | reverse complement strand
CGTTTGCCATAGTCCTGAAGAAGCTGCAGAGCTTGCTAAGACCGCTGACCGTGCTATGGTTATCGGCGGCGGCAGGGTTTACCGCCAGAGGCTTCCGTTGTGGGATACCGCTATTATCACCAAGGTTCACACCACTACCCCCTGCGATACCTATTTCCCGAATCTGGATGAAGACTCCCAGTGGAAACTGGCAGAGATTCTCCAGTCCGGCGAGGAAAACGGCGTCGGCTACGAAATGTGTGTGTATAAGCGTATTTGAGATATGAGCAGCAAAAAGAAAAAAGGGAAATATGCCGGAAAGAGGAAGATGATTGGCCCCGAATTGCTGAAAGTGCTGTTGATGGTTCCAATAGGAATTTTGTTTCTTGTGCTAAAAGGCAGTATTCTTGGCAGAATTTTTCTTTCCGCCGCGCTTCTTTACATCAGCTATTTTTGGAAAAAAGATAATCCCCTTCTTGCAAAAGTGATTCTGATCATTGTGGCATGTATGCCCTGGTTCACTTTTATGGGGATGAGTCAAAGGCAAATTCTTCTTTCAGAAATGGTGCTGATGTATGTATCCATCGGTGCTTTGCTCTACTTTAATATTAAATATCACTGTTCCAGCTGGCAGGTGCTGTCTTTGGCTGCCTTTTTCATGGTGTCGATGATGCACACATCCGACAGGTATACCTATGTTGTGGATGGGACAGATATGCAGATATGGCCGGTATATTTGGCATCTGCAATTGCTGTGACAGCAGTGTTTATCGTGCTTGCCGCTAAAAGTATTATATACATAAAGGACTATCGTGTCTCTGAGAGCATCGGGCTTTGCTTGTTTGCGGCGATACTGGGATATGCACTGTCTTTTGTAACGATCAACAATCTCAACTACATGCTGGATCAATCAGAACCGACGGTATATGAGATGGTGATTGAAGAAAAGGATATAGACAGAGGCTATAAAAGCAGAACAGACTATTATGTGGTTTTGAATCACCGTGGCGAAGAACTGAAAATGGAAGTATCCAATGAAATTTTTGGCGCACACGAGGTAGGGGATAAACTGCCGGTAATGTTGTATGACGGCGCCTTTGATAAGCCCTATTTCATCATTGAATAACAACAAAAACGACCTGTGATTTCACAGGTCGTTTTTTCGGCATTTCATAGTAGCAGGGCAAAGTATTATTCTTCTGCCCAAAATCTTGCGCAGGCCACAGCCTTTTTCCAGCCCTTGACCCGCTGGACGGTTTCTTCTTCGGAAATCCCGGGATCAAATTCTCTGTCCACAGCCCAGTTCTTCCGGATATCTTCCAAATCCTTCCAGTAACCCACAGCAAGGCCAGCCAGATAAGCCGCACCCATAGCGGTGGTCTCGACGCACCTGGGACGAATAACGGTACTTCTGCTGATGTCTGCCTGGGATTGCAGCAGATAGTTGTTGGCACTGGCGCCGCCGTCTACCTTCAGCTTGGAAAGGGGCATCTGGGCATCGGCTTCCATGGCTTTCAGCACATCGGCCGTCTGATAAGCAATGGAATCCAGTGTTGCCCGAATGATGTGATACTTGTTGACACCACGGGTCAATCCTACGATTGTACCTCTTGCATAGGCGTCCCAATGGGGCGCACCAAGACCCGTAAAGGCAGGCACGATGTAACAACCGTTTGTATCAATAACTTTTCTGGCCATATACTGAGAGTCACCGGCAGACTCTAAAAAACGCAGTTCATCCCGCAGCCACTGAATGGCGGCACCGGCCACGAAAATAGAACCTTCCAATGCATAGGTCACTTCGCCGTTGAGTCCCCAGGCAATGGTGGTCACCAAACCGTTTTCGGACGCAATGGGGGTTCTTCCGGTATTCATCAGCAGAAAAGTACCGGTGCCGTAAGTGCATTTGCTCTCGCCGGGGGTG
>JAZRRA010000097.1:0-6812 GCA_045650305.1 Faecousia sp. | reverse complement strand
GGCAACTCCCTTTCCCGTCAGCTCCTCTTCCCGGGGCAATCCCAGATGCTTATGACCGGCACCGGTGGCGATCACCACCGCCTTTGCCGTATACACGCCATCTGAAGCATGGATCTTTTTTTCTTTTCCCTGAAGTTCCACGGACAAAACCTCAGTAAAGTGGGTATCTGCTCCGAATTTCGTCGCACCGGAAAGCATATTCTGTCCCAAAGTAAAGCCGTCAATTCCCTGGGGGAAGCCAGGATAATTGTCAATATGGGTAGTTTCGTTCATCTGTCCGCCGGGTGCGATCTTTTCCATAACCAAAGTAGAAAATCCTGCCCGAACTGCATACAATGCCGCCGTGTAACCTGCCGGGCCGCCACCAAGAATGATCACATCATATTTTTTTTGCATATTACTCACTCCTTTGGTTATAGGATACCCTTTTTCAGGATTTTTTCCGTGACAATATCACATTGACAAATACTTTCAAAAAATGGTATCATAAAAACCAGAAAGGAGGTCATCCCATGTCCATTTCTCAATACTTTCCGTTGTTTAAACAGCTCCCCCTCCCGGATCAGGAAGCTATTTTGCAGGTTTCCACCTTCCAAACCGCCAAAGCCGGGACTTTATTGCACCGGGGCGGCGACGACTGCCTGGGATTGCTGATATTGAAATCCGGACAGCTGCGGGCATTTATGACCTCCGAAGACGGCAGAGAAATTACCCTCTACCGTCTTTTGGAGCAGGATATTTGTCTGTTTGCCGCCTCCTGCATTATGCATAACATTCAATTCGATATTATGATCAGTGCCGAAAAGGATACGGAGTTTTGGCTCATCCCTCCCTGCTTTTATAAGCAATTGATGGAGCGAAACGCCGCCGTTGCCAACTACACCAACGCCCTGATTTCCAGTCGTTTTTCCGAAGTCATGTGGCTGATGGAGCAGGTGATGTGGAAAAGCATTGACAAACGATTGGCATCCTTTTTGCTGGAAGAATCCGCTTTGGAAGGCACTTCCCTTTTGAAAATCACCCATGAAAAAATTGCCGCCCACATGGGAACCGCCCGGGAAGTGGTCACCCGTATGCTCAAATACTTCCAGTCCGAAGGAGCCGTGATCCTGACCCGTGGCTGTATCGAGCTGACAGATCTGAAAAAACTCACCACACTGGCACAATAAGCGCACAATCAAAGTTTTCATAGGCTATTCATGTTTGAGGCTCCCCCGGCGTTCCCTGCGATGAAAACGATAAACGAAATTTTACCGAAAAAGGGCATAAAAAAAGCTCCCCGGTGGGGAGGGAAAATAAAAAAAGTGAAATGACCCTTGATTACTGCTTCCAGTGTCACGGCAAGAAACATTTTGTTGTAATCAAGGGTCATTTCTGTTCACTCTTAGTATCTAACATCATTGGTTAACCTCTCTTTCTACGGTATAGGACACATACCCGTTTGTCGAAATCCATTCCGCAACATCACAATCCACAAAACATTTTTCCTATCAAGCTCGTAAAGCGAGCAGCTTCCTATGTGTCGGAATATTTCCCTTTGGGCAGGTATTGTCCGGAAGGCTCGTATTTCGTCTTCAAAGCGGTCAGGCCCAAATGCTGTTATATATTCATGTATCCTCTACTGACGATGCAAAAATAAAGCAATTGGTATATAAAGATAATTCCTTTTATGCTGGTACTTTTCCGAATCCAATGGTTCTATTTGTTATATGTTCTGATTTACATTCTATGCTACTATAACATGATCTTAGATTATCGTAATCAGCAATGGAACGATCCGCTTTTGGAAGAGATGTTTAAGCCTTGGCTTACATGATCATTGGTATCACCCTTTCTGACTGTATAGTAGCACAAAGAAAACGAAAATGCAATATGGAAAGTTGTACAAAGTACATAAACCGTATTTGTGCAGAACACAGAAATCCACCAGTGAAGGACTAATTTAGCTTGACAAAATATGGATAATATGATACTGTAAATATGTTGGGGTCACGAAAGTGCCGGTGCAGGAGGTATCTTGTGCCGGTTTTTTGTGTGTTCAAAATTTGTTTTTATGAGGTTATTGTATGACCAAACTGCTTTTGCGTTTGTTTGCACATGGAGATCCGACTCAAAGCACGGTTCGTGCCAGGGTGGGAAAGTTGTCCGGCACGGTGGGCATTATCTGTAATGTACTGCTGTGCGGATTGAAAATGCTGGCAGGTATTCTCTCCGGCTCTGTGTCCATTATGGCTGACGCTATGAATAACTTATCCGATGCCACCAGCTCCATTGTGACCTTAGTGGGTTTTCGTCTGGCGGAAAAGCCAGCCGACGAGGATCATCCCTACGGTCATGCCCGATATGAGTATCTGTCCGGTCTTGCGGTGGCAGCCATGATCGTGGTCATTGGCTTTGAATTGGCGAAAACTTCTTTTGAGAAGGTACTCAATCCCTCTGCGGTGCAGATGTCACTGACGGCCATTTTGGTTTTGGTAGGCTCTGTTTTGGTAAAATTATGGCTGTGCCTTTTCAATCGTTTCCTGGGCAAGCATATCCATTCCGATGCATTGCTGGCAACAGCCACAGACAGCCGTAACGATGTGATCGCTACCGGGGCGGTGCTGATCGCTATGCTGGTGGAGAAATTTTCCGGCTGGCAGATCGACGGTTATGTGGGTCTTGCCGTAGCGGTATTTATCTTGTACAGTGGTATCTCCATGGCACGGCAGACCATAAGCCCTCTTTTGGGAGAAACGGCAAGTCCCCAGCTGCAGGCACTGATTTTGGATGTGGTTCGCACAGAACCGAAGATTTTGGGTTACCACGACCTGATGGTTCATGATTACGGCCCGGGTCAGCGTTTTGCCAGTATCCATGTGGAAATGGATGAGAAGGAAAGTGCATTGGAGTGCCACGAGATCATCGATCAAATTGAACGGGTTTGCCTGAGAGAACATAATGTCCATCTGGTGATCCACTATGATCCCATCGTGACCGGTGACGCGGAATTGGAGCGGATGCGAGGGATCGTGCAGGAAATTCTTTCGGAAATGGACAGCCGGATCTCCATCCATGATTTTCGGATGGTGCAGGGCAAGGAGCATACCAATTTGATTTTTGATATGGCGTTGCCTGCTGACCTGATCAAAGAGCAAAAAACGATCCAAAAAGAATTGGATTCCCGGTTAAATGCACCGGGAAACTGTACCTATCATACGGTTATCACATTCGATATGGCGAACTTTAATACATAAAAGGAAGGGCATGCCCCTTCCTTTTTGTTTGACAAAGGGTGTATAATGGTTTTTGAAGGTGAAAAAACATGAAAACTGTAAAAATAACCGCTTTGCGGAAAAGTGAATATACCGACCTCATGGCCATATACGAAAACCCCATCGACCACGCCTGCGATGTTCAATGCGGTCAGGTTTTTTATAGTAAAAATGGGGAAAAACCGAAAAACCTTTGCCAAAGTGCCTGGGAAAGTATGGAATATTTTGTAAAGGAACTGGCCAAAGGGGGCGGCAACTTTTTTGATGGATGGATGAAAAATCCCCATTCTGCCATGATCTCCTGCAACGATGGATTTCGGCCCGTCAGCTTTTATATTGAAACGGTGGACGAACGGGAGGTAACAGCATGAAGTCCGGAGGAAAAAGATTGTCCCGGGATTTTACAAAGGGCAGTATTTACAAGCAAATGCTGTGGTTTATGTTGCCTTTCATGGCATCCAATGCCCTGCAAGTATTTTACAGCACCATCGATATGGTGATCGTGGGCGAATATGTGAAAACACCGGGTCTTTCCGCGGTGTCCATGAGTAGCCAGATCCTGAATTTTGCCACCATGGTAAGCCTTGGCTTTTCCAATGCCGGTCAGGTCCTGATCTCTCAGGCTTTGGGAGCCGGAAAACGCAAAGAAATGAACAGCATTATCGGCACACTGTTTACCCTGATCACCGTGCTGGCGGTGATTTTGTCGGCGATCATTATTTTGGGCAGAGAGCTGATCGTGGATGTGATGAATATCCCGGCAGAATCCCGTGCCTATGCCATCGATTATCTGGTGATCTGCGGCGGTGGTTTGGTATTTACTGCCGGTTATAATATGGTGGCCGCGGTTTTGCGGGGAATGGGAGATTCCAAACGGCCCTTTTTGTTTATTGCTATTGCATCGATTATCAATCTGGTGCTGGATATTCTCTTTACCGGTGTGCTGGGATGGAAGGTAGCCGGTGCGGCATGGGCGACCATTATCGGTCAGGCGGTGTCCTTCCTCTTTTCTCTGTTTTATTTGTACCGGAAAAAAGCGGAATTCGGCTTTGATTTTGCAAAAGAAAGTTTCAACCCCGACTCCCATTACAGCGGCATGATCCTGAAGCTGGGAACACCCATGGCCATTCAGGCAGGCAGTATCAATATTTCCATGCTGTTTGTCAATTCCATGGTCAACACCATTGGTCTGGAGGCATCTGCCACTTTCGGTGTGGGACTCAGGATCGATGATATTATCAATAAGATCTCCATGGGTATCCAGTACGCGGCAGTACCGATGATCAGTCAAAATATTGCCGCAGGTCAGCCGAAACGGGCAAAACAGACGGTTTACTGTGCATGGCTCTATGCCGGAATTTTCACGGTGCTTTCCATTATTGCCTACCTGAATTTTGGCGGTCTGCTTTTCATGGCCTTTGACGATAATCCTGCGGTTCATGCCCTGAGCGGTGAATTTATCATGGGCATTATCTGGATGTTCCCGGCACTGGCTGTGATGCGAGGTACCGGTGCATTTATTCAGGGCATCGGAAATGCCAAGCTGAGTATGATTCTGGCACTTTTGGACGGTGTGCTGCTGAGAATCGGATTGAGCTGGCTGTTCGGAATCGGGCTAAAATGGGGATTTTTCGGATTTGTGCTGGGCTACGGCCTTGCCCCCTATGGTTTTGCCATCCCCGGTCTGATTTATTTTCTGTCGGGAACCTGGAAGAAACGAAAAGTCCTGGCGGAGGACATATAATCCAAATGACCGGGCAGTTTGCCCGGTCGTTTTTAAAAGTGGCAAAAGATTTGTGATTTTGTCACAGAAAAATCATAAAGATCTGTATATACTAAGAGTACAAAAGAAAATAAAAGGAGGATAAAACAATGTCTGTTATGAATGTAAATAAAAGCAATTTCCAAAAGGAAGTTATGGAAAGCGATAAGCCGGTACTGCTGGACTTCTGGGCAGATTGGTGCGGCCCTTGCCGTATGATCGCTCCCATTCTCCACGAGATCGCCGAAGAAAACGAGGACATCAAGGTTTGCAAGGTGAATGTGGATGAAGAACAAGAATTGGCCCTTCAGTTCCAGGTTATGAGTATTCCTTCCGTGTTTGCAATCAAAGACGGAAAGGTGGTTAACCAGTCTGTGGGTGTGAAGCCGAAGGCACAGCTTTTGGCAATGGTAGAGTAAAAGGAGGTAACGCGTATGGACTACTTTCGTGGAAAAACCGTATTGATTACCGGCGGCGGCAAAGCAGTCCTTTCGGATGGCAGTGCCGGTTCCATCGGCTATGGAATTGCCAAAGCCTACGCAAAAAAAGGTGCGAATCTGGTGATTACCGGCCGGAATTTACAAAAGCTCAACGATGCAAAAGAAGAACTGGAACGGCTTTACGGCATTGGCGTTTTGCCGGTGCAGGCAGATATATGTGCCGGTGCAGACAACGCCGCCGTTGCTGCCGATGTGGTAGAAAAGGCGGTTCGGGAATTTGGCAGGATCGATGTGCTGGTGAACAATGCCCAGGCATCTGCCTCCGGTGTAAGATTAGCAGATCATACGGTGGCACAATTTGATCTTGCTATGTATTCCGGCTTGTATGCGGCGTTTCACTATATGCAGGCATGCTATCCCTATCTGAAAGAGACAAAGGGCAGTGTTATCAACTTTGCTTCCGGTGCAGGTTTGTTTGGTAATTACGGACAAAGTGCCTATGCCGCCGCGAAGGAAGGCATCCGCGGCCTGAGCCGTGTGGCGGCGACGGAATGGGCAAAGGACGGCATCAATGTGAATGTGATCTGTCCCCTGGCTTGGACAGCACAACTGGAAAACTTCCAAAAAGCATATCCGGATGCTTTTGAGAAGAATGTCCACACCCCTCCGGCAGGATATTTTGGTCAGCCGGAAGAGGATATTGGCAGAGTTTGCGTGCAGATCGCACACCCGGATTTCAAATATATGACCGGCGAGACCCTCACTTTGGAGGGCGGCTTAGGTCTGCGGCCATAAATCATAACCACTAAATAATTTGCAGGCTGTACCTTTCGGCACAGCCTGCTTTTACTTGGGACTTTTTCACAGTCCCTTTTTTATTTCATTACAGTTCGCAGTTACCTACGGTTCTGGGGAAAGGCAGAACATCGCGGATGTTTGCCATACCGGTCAGATACATGACGCAACGCTCGAAGCCCAGACCGAAACCGGCATGACGGGCAGAGCCGTATTTCCGCAGGTCCATATAGAATCCATAGTCCTCGGGATTCATGCCCAATTCCTCAATGCGGTTTTTCAGGATCTCATAATCATCCTCACGCTGAGAGCCGCCGATGATCTCGCCGATACCGGGTACCAGGCAGTCCATAGCTGCCACGGTCTTGCCATCGGGATTAAGCTTCATATAGAAAGCCTTGATCTCCTTGGGATAGTCGGTGACGAACACAGGCTTTTTGAACACTTCCTCGGTCAGATACCGCTCGTGCTCGGTCTGCAGATCGCTGCCCCAGTGGACAGGATACTGGAACTTGTCGTTGCACTTTTCCAGGATCTCGATGGCCTCGGTGTAGGTTACAT
>JAZRRA010000096.1:0-11661 GCA_045650305.1 Faecousia sp. | reverse complement strand
GAAAAAGTCTCACAAAAAAATAAAACTGCACTTCGTTTTTAGTGCAAGTATTATATCATACTTGACTAACAAATGGAGTGCAGTTTCAAATTGTATTTGTCTTTATAAATCAATGTTTATTTCGTATTTATCGTCAATGAGGATATAGTTTACATGATGCTTTTGTGCAAGGGCTAACATTTCTGCATTATCTGCCAATACACTGTCCATAGTACACCACGCGTCGTCCAAACGATTTTCAATGGTATTTGCATATTTCTTAATATCCGAAAAATGACTTCTGATATATCCTTCGCTCATTACAAGGCAGAAATACTGAATACTTTCAAGATACTTGGAATCAAAGTTATCTTGCCAATCAAAGGGAATATAGCAACCTTCAACAATTAGGTTCTGCTTGTTTTCAATTGCTGTTTTAAGTGAGTGTTTGGTGGCACTTTAATGCTTTGACAAAGCAATTCTATTTCTGTTGCAAGCTGCTCAGAATATATCAGCAAATAATTTTTCGGCATATAACCACTCCCTTCGAAAGTATTATACTACTTTTCCGGAAACTAATCAAGGCGAAGCCTTGTATATCATCTGCAACTTGTTGCGGTATATCATCAACACGAAGTGTTGTATCTCATCAAGCCGCAGGAGGATGCACCTTCGGTGATGATATACGCCTACGGCGATGATATACACGCTAACGCGTGATGATATGCCAAGCCTGCGGCTTGGATAAAAAAAGAAGTAACTTTTGGTAGACAAAAGTTACTTCTTTTTTGGCGGAGGAGAAGGGATTTGAACCCTTGCGCCGGTTACCCGGCCTACGAGATTTCGAGTCACGCCTCTTCGACCAGCTTGAGTACTCCTCCGTGTGATGTGCGTTATTATAACAGCAAGGCTTGAAAAAATCAAGGGGTAACGCTTTGCTTTTCTTGATTACGGAAATATTAGGCCGTCTATCATGTCTCCTAAGGTTTTGCTGTCACAATTGGGGACCAGATAGGTATGCTGTCCGTTGGGTGTGGGGTGCCAGGTAGTGATACCTTCTTCGTCAACTTGTACCTGCCCCCACGGGTGCAGGCTGAAATATTGTTGCGGACGCACGGCTTCCAATACGGCGGTGAGATCCCAACTGGAACGACCGCAGGTGCTGCCATGTAGTTCGTAAGCACATCTGACGGGGTGTGTACTCTCAGCTTTTTGGCAAAAGTCTTTCAAGGTAATGCAGGGATAGCCGATCTCGTAGCTGGCAAAGATCAGCTTGCCGGGCCAGTTGCGGCATACGAACTGTGCCGCCGGAATATCGGCTTTGATATTCCACTCCCATGTGACCCGAAATGTATCATCCAGCCAAATGTCCTGGGGCCATGTTTCGAAGAAACGGCCGCCCATTAGGATGGTTCTGTCCAATTTTCGTTGGATCAGATCCTTGCCGGATAGGAGGCTGATAGAATCCGGGGGACTTATCAGCAGTGCCTTGGCGGTGGCGAGAGAACCGATGATGACCAGTGTAACACTGTGATCCGGGGCGTTTTCCAAAGCCTGCCGGAGCAGTGTTACAGAATCCGTGGCACAAGGATATGCTTCTGCCGGATAACTGTTGGGAAAATCCCGGCATAGGGCAGGGGAATAGACCGGATGGTCGTCCACGGCCTTTTTAGCATTGTAAAGACACCCACCGGGACGGTGCGTTTATAATAGCGATTGATGGCATCGATGCATCCGGCTACATAGGGACTGTCATAGCAGGCGGTGACCGCCAGCAATTCTGCTTCCTCCCGGTCACACAGACGGTGAAGCAGAGCCAAAGCACCGGCATCGTCGCAATCAAAACCAATGTCGGTATCCAAAATGATTTTCTTCATAAGGCATCCTTTTTTCTGGCCAGTTCCAGAACTTTGTCCATGCACTTGCAAATATCACCGTAATTTTCCCGTTTATGGGGACGCAGACAGCTTGTGCAGTCCTTGAATCCGGATTCAGTGTATGTAAAATTGCCCCCACAGTTTTCACCCAGTGCATATAAAGGGCAGTAGCAGAACAGACAGCTGAAATTTTCTGGATCGGCATTGGGGTGGCAGGGGAAATATTCGCAGGATTTATTTTGAAAGAAATCGTAATTTGCCATGGTATTTTACCTCACCCTATGGTAGAATAGAAAAAGAACGAAAAAACAGAGGTGCTTATGAAAGTATTGGTGGATGCGGACGCTTGTCCGGTGGTGGATATTACGGTATCTGTTTGTAAGGATCGGAATATTGCCTGCACACTGCTGTGCGATACTGCCCATGAGATCCGTCGCCCGGGAGCAGAGACTTTGATTTTTGACAAAGGGGCGGACAGTGTGGATTTTGCTATTGTCAACCGGGTTAGTCCCGGCGATGTGGTGATTACCCAGGATTATGGCCTTGCCTCTATGTGTCTTGCCCGTAATGCCTTCGTAGTGCATCAGGACGGCTGGCAATATACCGAATATAATATGGCTGCACTTTTGCACCAACGCCATGAGTCCAAGCGATACCGCAATGCCGGCGGCAGGCTGAAAGGCCCTTCCAAACGGACAAAGGAGCAGGATAAGGCCTTTGAAATGGCACTGGTTCGGTTGCTTCAGCAATTAGTCCAGGGATAAATTTCCGGTGGCTCATGGATGAATTCCATTTTTTCACCGGTGACGGGATGGAGAAAAGAAAGCCGGTAAGACCATAGAGCGATCTCACAGTCGTCATCACACACGGCGTATTTCCGGTCACCTACCAAAGGTAGGTTGCGGCTTGAAAACTGGGCCCGGATTTGATGGGTTCTGCCGGTGATGAGCTGGATCTGTACGCGGCTTAAATCCTGCCCGGTAGCTTTTACCTGATAGTTTAAAATTGCCTCCTGAACGCCTTTGGCAGGCTCTTGCACGACATAGGTCTTTCGTTCCTGCTTGTTTCGCAAAAGAAGATCGGTGAAAGTGCCTTCGGGGCTGGCAGGACAGCCGTGGATCACGGCCAAATATTCTTTTTCAAATTGATCTTCCCGGATCTGACGGGAAAGCTCCGACGCCGCCTGGGGTGTACGGGCCAGTACCATGAGTCCGGAAACTACCCGATCCAAACGGTGAACGGTGCGTACATCCGCTTTGGGGTCACCCAGGGTTTGCCGTACCAATTCCGGCATGCCGCCCGGTTCATCGGTTGAAAGCACCCGTGGTGGCTTGATACACACAACAATATGGGAATCCTGATAGAGAAAATCCATAATTTTAACCTCAATACGCATTTTCTTTATCCTATCAAAAATACGCATGTTTTGCAACTACAAAGAAACGGTATGGAATAGGAGGATGAACATGAAACGATTGTTTTCTCTTTTGACGGTGGTATTTTTGCTGCTTGCTGTGTTTTCCGGATGTCAGCAAACGAAAAATTCTAAAAAAGCAAAGAAATCAAACAAGGAAAAAACCGAAGCCATCGATGATAAAGAGTTTACATTGGATGAGAACAAGGTAAAGGATTTTGATGATTTACTTGCCGATGCGGAAAAAGCAGGCAAGGGCGATGATCTGGAAAAGGCAGAGGCGGCCATGGAGCTGTTGGATGATGCCTATATGGAACTTGTGGATCAAAATCAGATCGCTTATGTGAAGTACTGTCTGGATCAGTCTAAGGAAGAGGAAAAGGAAAAATACCTCTATGCCGAGGAGGTGGTGAATCAGGCCGAGGCGGATCTTTATGCCATGTATCAACGGGTGTACCTTGCTGAAAGTCCCATTCGGGATGATTTGTTTGCTGATTGGACTCAGGCAGAAATCGATATGATGCTTGCCCATAACGAGGAAATTAAGGAACTGAACAACCGCAATACCCAGATCACCACAGAATTTCGGGAACTGGAAGAGGACAAAAACTGGGAAAAGAATATGGTGACCCTCTATAATGAGTTGGTCAGTAACAATAACCGGATCGCCCAGATTTACGGCTACGACAATTATTACGAATTTGCCAATCTCATGGTCTATCAGAGAGATTATGATACAGCACAGTTGCAGGTCATGCGGGATCTGGTGGCGGAGTATTTGCCGGAATGTTATGCTGCAGGATCGGAATTGATCGTGGAACAGATCCAGTCCCTTTCCACAAATGACAGAAATTTGCTGGTATCCCTTTTGTACGACGATTATGATAACATGGACGAAGATTATGTAGCGGCGTATATTGCATCCATGCCCCAATCGGCTCAGGAGGGAATGGGGGATATGTTCGACGGAGAACATTCCGTATTTACAGATAATGAAAATGCCTATGAAGGTGCGTATACCACTTTCATTGACGGCCTGCCCTTCTGCTTCTTTGGACCCGGATATTATGGCTGTGAAACGGTGATCCACGAGTTGGGACATTATTACGGCAGCAAGTATGTGGAAGTCTGGTCTCAGCCCATCGATTTAGCGGAAACCCAATCTCAGGGTAATGAATGGCTGTTTGCCAAGTATATGGAAAACCATGTCAGCGACGCCTTATATGAATGTTATGTGGAATACAAACTGGTCAACAGTGTAGCCGGTATCGTTTTGTATGTGATGATAGACGAATTTGAGGAATTGGTTTATACCCATGAAGATGCGGGGGATCTGAGCCTGCGTCAATACGATGAAATGATGGAAACCGTTGCACAAAGCTATGGCGGAATCGACTATATTACGGAAAATATCGCCGATATTCAGTCTTATTGGAAATATGTGGTGCTGGAAAGTCCGGTGTATTATATCAGCTATGGTGTTTCCGGCATGGCGGCCATCGATTTGTTCATTGTGGCAGAGGAAGACATGGAAGAGGCTTGCGAAATTTACTGCAAGCTGATCGAAGAACCGTTGACAGATGAGGGATTCCTGGAAAATATCACCTATGCCGGTCTTTCCGGTCCTTTTGATGAGGGATTGTATCAGAATATCCTAAATCGATTCAAAAAATAATAAAAAAATGAAAAATAACATTTGACAAACGGCCTAAAAGCCTATATAATATCAAAGCGTGATTGATAGGAGGGGGATACTATGCTGTTTGGACTATCTAAAATCATCGACAGTCCCGGTGCATCTGCTCCCTTTTCCGTTAGCGTAGATCTGAGTGATCTTCTCTACGGCACCAGTTATCCGGTTTCTGAGCCGGTGCTGGCCAGCGGTACTGTGCGAAACACCGCAGGTGTTTTGGTGATGACCGGTGAGATTTCCACGGTGCTTCACGGCTTGTGTGACCGCTGTGCATCCGAATTTACCCAAGAGGTGAAAATTCCTCTGAATGTGGTGTTGGTTCGGGAGCTTGTCAATGAAGACAGCGAGGATGAAGGGGTGTTCCCCTTAGTTGACGACAGTGCAGATTTGGAGGACATTGTCCGTACCGTATTTGTGCTGAATGTGGATTCCAAGCTGTTATGCAAGCCTGATTGTAAAGGATTGTGTTGCCGATGTGGCCACAACCTGAATGAAGGCCCATGCTCCTGCGAGAAGGAGCTCGACCCACGCTTTGCTGCTTTACGGCAGCTTCTCGACAAGTAAGTAAGAAAATGCTGTTAAAGCAGTTTGACCAAGGAGGTGTCATCCATGGCTGTTCCTAAGTGTAAAGTGTCCAAGGCCCGTCGTGATAAGCGTCGTGGCGGCAACTGGAAGCTGTCTGCTCCCAGCGTAGCAGTTTGCTCCAAGTGCGGTGAGCCCGTCATGCCTCACAGAGCTTGCAAGTCCTGCGGCAACTACAATGCCCGTCAGGTTCTGGATGCCAAGGCTGACTAAGGCTGGAAAGATGCGAAAGCAAAGCGGAAGGGTTGCCCCTTCCGCTTTTTTCCGTTTTCCGTGCAGGTGAATGTAAATCTAATGTGAACAGTTGAATTTTCCATTGATTTCGTGGAAAAAATATGCAATAATGTTTAAAATGAGAGTAGAGAGGAGAGGATTCCTATGGCAAAACCTCTGGTTGCAATCGTAGGACGCCCCAATGTGGGCAAGTCCATGCTGTTTAATAAGCTGACCGGTCACCGTACCTCCATTGTGGAGGATACCCCCGGTGTGACTCGTGACCGTATTTACGGTGATTGTGAATGGTGCGGCAGAAATTTCTCTTTGGTGGATACCGGCGGTATCGAACCCAACACAGAAAATGATATGCTGAAGTTCATGCGTCGTCAGGCGGAGATCGGTATTGAGCTGGCGGATTGTATCGTCATGGTGACGGATGTCCGTTCCGGTGTAACCGCTGCGGATCAGGATGTGGCCACCATGTTGCGTAAATCCGGAAAGCCGGTGGCACTGGCTGTGAATAAGTGTGACTCCATTGGCCCGGTGAATCCCGATGTATATGAGTTTTACGGGTTGGGCATTGGCGACTTGTTTGAAGTTTCTGCCTTGCATGGCCATGGTACCGGTGATCTTTTAGACTGGTGTACCGCGCAGTTCCCGGAAGAAGAGCCGGAGGACGAGGATTCCGATGTGATCAAAGTAGCCATTGTTGGTAAGCCCAATGTGGGTAAATCCAGCTTGCTCAACCGCATTTTGGGAGAAGAGCGTGTGATCGTATCCAATGTAGCCGGTACGACCCGTGATGCCATTGACTCCTATTATGAAAACGAAACGGGAAAATACTGCTTTATCGATACGGCCGGTATGCGTCGTAAGAGCAAGGTCGACGATATGATCGAGCGGTATTCCAATATGCGCAGTATCAATGCTATCGAACGCAGCGATGTATGCCTGATTCTCATTGATGCCAATGACGGCGTCACCGAGCAGGATACCAAAATCGCAGGTCTTGTCCATGAAGCCGGTAAAGCCGCCATTATTGTTGTGAACAAATGGGACGCGGTTGAGGATAAGGAAACCAACACTATGCGTGATAAAGAAGTGGGTGTGCGTCAGGGACTGAGTTACATGACCTATGCTCCCGTGGTGTTTTTGTCTGCCCTGACCGGCTCTCGTGTAGATAAGCTGTTCCAGGTGATCCAGGATGTGCATAAGCAAAATACCAGCCGTATCACCACCGGTGCCCTCAACAGTGTTTTGGCAGATGCCACTTCCCGTGTGCAACCGCCTACGGATAAGGGTCGTCGCCTGAAGATCTACTATATGACCCAGGCAGGTACAAAGCCCCCGCATTTTGTTATTTTCTGTAATGATGCCCGTTTGTTCCATTTCTCTTATCAAAGATATTTGGAAAATCAGATCCGTGAAGTTTTCGGACTCCAGGGAACTCCCGTCCGAATCACCATTCGCCAGAAAGGCGATAAGGAGGAATAAAATATGTGGATCCGAATTGTGATCGGTATGCTGGCAGGCTATTTGCTGGGCAACCTGAACGGTGCTGTCAGTATTTCCACACTGATGAAGGATGATGTTCGCAGCCATGGCAGCGGTAACGCAGGCCTGACCAATTTCATCCGAAATTACGGTAGAACGAAAGCCTTGTATGTGGTGGCAGTGGATGCCATAAAAGCCATCTTGTCCTGCCTGATCATGGGCTTTATGCTGGCTGAGGAGGGCATATCTCTCCATGGTATCATGCTCGGTGGCGTAGCGGTGATGCTGGGTCATGTGTTCCCGATCCTTTTGGGTTTTCGTGGCGGTAAGGGTATTTTGAGTGGACTGTTTATCGCGGCCGTGGCAGATTGGCGGATCGCTTTGATTATTGCGGCAGTGTTTTTTACGGTGTATTTTTTGACCCGATATGTATCGCTAAGCTCTGTTTTGGCTGCCACTGTGTTTGGTATCGGTTTTGTGGTATTCCATTTCGGAGATTGGCTTGTCATGATCAGTGGCTTGTTTATGGCCGCCCTGACCATTTTTATGCACAGAAGCAATATCGCAAGATTGCTGGCTGGCAAAGAGGTGAAAACAGACCTCTTTAAAAAGGAAAGAAGCGTATGAAAGTAGCAGTTGTAGGTAGTGGCGGCTGGGGTACGGCTCTGGCACTGGCCTTGTGTCGCAAAGGACATGAAACTGTGCTTTGGTCCCACAATGCCCAAAAAGCAGATGCCATGTGCATAACCAGGGAAAACCCTATGCTTCCGGGAGTCTCACTTCCGGAGCAATTGCGTATTTCCGGAGATGACCGCTGTGTTGCAGGATGCAAAATGGTGGTGATTGCAGCTCCCTCCGTCCATATTCGCTCCGTCTGTCAACGGGTCGCCCCTTATTTGGAGCCGGATGCAGTCATGGTATCGGTAACAAAGGGTATCGAACCGGATACCTTCCTGAGAATGAGCCAGATCGTGGAGGAGGAAACCCACCGTAGTGTGGTGGCACTCACCGGTCCCAGCCATGCAGAAGAAGTGGCATTGCAAGTGCCTACCGGCTGTCTGGCGGCTTGCACCGACAAAAAGCTGGCAGAAATGGTGCAGGATGCCTTTATGTCCGAAACCTTCCGGATCTATACAAGTCCCGACATCATCGGTGCAGAGCTGGGTGGCGCACTGAAAAATGTGATCGCCTTGTGTGCCGGTGCAATCGACGGTTTGGGCTACGGAGATAATACCTTAGCGATGTTAATGACCAGAGGCCTTACGGAAGTGGCCCGATTGGGTATGGCTATGGGTGCCAAAAAGGAAACCTTTGCCGGTCTTGCCGGTATTGGAGACCTGATTGTCACCTGCACCTCCAAGCACTCCAGAAACCGCCGTGCCGGCGTGATGCTGGGGCGGGGGATGGAGCCTGGAGTTGTGCTTTCTTCCGCAGGTGGGGCAGTAGAAGGTTTCTACGCGGCACGATCCGTCCGGGCGTTGGCTGTATCCATCTGTGTGGAAATGCCCATTGTGGAAGCGGCCTATCAGGTGATCTATGAAGGAATCAGTGCCGCTGAAGCGGTGCAGGAATTGCTCCATCGTCAGCGTCGTCCCGAAGAGGATGCAGGCTGGCTGTAATCTTGGCGTTTTGAAAGGATAGATAGGAAATGTTGGAACTGATTAAGGTTCATAAAAACTATTCAGCAGGCGAAACAAAGGTCCATGCTCTGCGTGGCATCGACCTGCAATTCCGCAAATCGGAATTTGTGTCTATTTTAGGACCTTCCGGCTGTGGTAAAACCACTATGTTGAATATTATTGGTGGTTTGGATCAGTATAGCGACGGCGACCTGATCATCGACGGTGTTTCTACCCGGAACTACGGTGACCGGGAGTGGGACAGCTACCGTAACCATTCCGTCGGCTTTGTATTTCAAAGCTATAACCTGATCCCTCACCAAACGGTTCTTGCCAATGTGGAAATTGCCCTTTCCTTATCCGGTGTAGGCCGTAAGGAGCGTAGAGAACGGGCAAAGAAGGCTTTGGAGCAGGTGGGTCTTGGCGATCAGCTTCGGAAAAAGCCCAGCGAAATGTCGGGCGGTCAGATGCAGCGTGTGGCGATTGCCCGTGCACTCGTCAATAATCCCGATATTATTTTGGCAGACGAGCCCACCGGTGCGTTGGATACGGAAACCAGTGTGCAGGTTATGGAGATTTTGAAGGAAATTTCCAAAGAGCGGCTGGTTATCATGGTAACCCATAACCCGGAATTGGCGGAGACCTATTCCACCCGTATCATCCGTATGCTGGATGGTCAGATTACGGGAGATACTATGCCCTTAAATGAGCAGGAGCTTTTGGAACTGAGCGAAAACCGCAAGCAGGGCAAGCCTGAAAAGGTGAGAAAACCCTCCATGTCCTTGTGGACATCTTTCAGCCTTTCCTTGAAAAATCTGTTCACCAAAAAAGGCCGTACCATTTTGACCGCCTTTGCAGGCTCTATCGGTATTATCGGTATTGCCTTGATCTATGCGGTGTCCCAGGGTACCAATGCCTATATTTCCGATGTGCAGGAAGATACACTGGCATCTTATCCGCTGACATTGCAGGCAACTACCGTTGATATTACCACCTTGATGCAGACCTTTATGGGTGCGGCGGAGAAGTCCCAAAAGGATCACCCTCTGGATGCAGTTTATTCCCAGACAATTTTGGCAGATATGATCAATGCCTTTAACAGCATCGAATCCACCAAAAATGATTTGAATGCATTTAAAGCCAAGGTGGAAAAGGAACTGGAAAATCCGGAAAGCGAATTGTCAAAGGCTTTGTCCGGTGTGCAGTATACCTATAATTTCGATTTGCAGGTCTATACGGAATCTGTTGACGGTCAGATCATTTTGTCCGATGCTGAAAAGTTATTGATGGAAGTGATGACGAAGAACATGGGCAGTGGAATGACCCCCATGATGGAAATGAGTCAGCAGATGAGCGGCTCTATGGGTATGTCCATGATGTCCTCTTCCGGCATCGGTCTGTGGAGCGAAATGCTGTCCGCTAAAGATGGTGCCATGATCAGTCCCCTGATCAAGGAGCAGTATAATATCATCAAAGGCGAATGGCCCAACAGCTACGACGAGATCGTTGTGGTTGTGGACGAAAATTATGAATTAAGTGACCTGACGCTGTATGCGTTAGGCCTGAAACCTCGTAATCAAATGGACGAGGAATTTGACGCGGCTATGACCGGTGGCGAGATCAATGCCCAGTTGGAAAAGTGGACATTTGATGAGATCATGGCCATGGATTTCCGGGTAGTTCCCAGCTTCCAGTCTTATACCTATAACAAAGAACTGGGCATCTATGTGGATCAGCGGGAAACAGAAACCGGTCGCAGGTATCTGTATGATAACGGTATCCCCATGCGGATTACTGCCATTGTAACACCCAATCCCGAAGCTGCCTCCCACATGATCTCCGGCTCTATCGGCTATACCAATGCACTGACAGAATATATTATCACCCAATCCCGTGCCTCCGATGTGGTGAAGGCACAGTTGGAAAACCCCAATATGGATGTACTGTCCGGACTTCCTTTTAAGGATGAAGGAGAGCTGGATCAGGCCACAAAGGCACAGCGGTATATGGAAGCAATTGCAACCATGAGCCTGCCGGAGAAGCAAAAGGCTTTTGTGACCATCAGCAGCACGCCGGTAGGGGAGGCCCTTGCGGCGTTGCAGGCGGAGATCATGGCAAGTGCCAATCGGGAAGTGATGGAACAGACTGTGTTGCAGATGGTGCTGCAGCAGTCTGCCATGGAAGAGGCAGAGGCCGCCTCGGTGGTTCAAAATATGTCCGAGGAAGTCCTGAGCGGATACTACATGGAGATTATGATTGCCCAGCGTATGATGGAATCGGCGGCTACGGCACAGGGATATTTGGCTACCATGACGGAAGAAGATCTGGATGCTTTCCTCAATGGTTTCACTCAGGAACTTTGTGCCCAGTATTATGACCTGGTTCTGGAATTTTCCGAAAACACATACGACGGTGTATTGGAAAAGTTGGGCTATGTGGACCTGAACTATCCGGCGACCATGAATCTGTATGCTTCCAGCTTTGAGAATAAAGAGATCATCGAAAATTTCATCGCATCCTATAATGAGGATGTGGAGGAATTGAAGCAGATCCGCTATACGGATTATATCGGCCTGATTTTGTCCGGCGTGACCAATATTATCGATGCCATCACCTATGTGCTGATTGCCTTCGTGTCTATTTCTTTGGTGGTTTCTTCCATTATGATCGGTGTGATTACTCTGATCTCCGTTCAGGAAAGAACCAAGGAAATCGGTATTTTGCGTGCGATCGGTGCATCCAAGGGGAATGTTTCCAGCATGTTCAATGCAGAAACGGTGATCATCG
>JAZRRA010000095.1:0-10906 GCA_045650305.1 Faecousia sp. | reverse complement strand
CCATACTAATAAATTTAAATTGTAGGGGAGGGTCTTGACCCTCCCGGCAATTTTACCGCTGTAAAATTGCGATTGCCGCAGGCAATAACATGATATTTTCTTTCGAAAATCCGGAAAATGCAAACATTTTCCGGTGGGAGGGTTAAGACCCTCCCCTACGATGTGGTATATTATAATCGTAAGATAAACACAAATTTACTGATGAAACATATTGTATTTTGCCTGATAATTTGTTAAACTTGTGTGCGGTGATGAAATATGGCAGAATTTGAATTGGTACGGGAAATTCCCAACCTTTGTAGAAATAACCAAATGCGGGATGTATTCTTTTCGGAAGTGGAAACGGAGGACCCCGTAGCCTATGTCCGGGAGTTTTTGCAGGATAGTACTGTGGAATTATCCGTGGACACCCAGGAAAACGGTGTAGTGACGGTGTTTGCCGTGGCTGACGGCATGACTCAAAAATTTATCTTTACGCCCATTTAAGCAGGAGGTTGCGGTATGCAGAAACACGGACTGCACCATTTACATTTGTCCCCGGCATCCCTCACAAGGGTCATCAAAAAGAATGTGGTTATGTTTGTGGCCTTGTTGGCGGCAGTGGTTACCATGTTTTTAGTGCCGCCGGACGGGGCCTATTGGGACTATTTCGATGTAAAAACACTGACCTGCCTTTTTTGTGTTTTGGCGGTGGTGTGTGCATTAAAGAATATTCAGTTTTTCTATATTCTGGCAAAGAAAATCGTGCAGCTATTCAAAAATGCCCGTATAGCGGTGCTTGCCTTGGTGTATATTACCTTTATCGGCTCTATGCTCATTGCAAACGATATGGCATTGCTCACATTTTTACCCCTGGGATTTTTGGTGCTGGATACCACGGGAAAACGGAAATATATGGCCTTTACCTATATTATGCAGAATATTGCCGCCAATTTAGGCGGTATGCTGACCCCGTTTGGAAATCCTCAAAATCTCTATATTTATTCTTCCTATGAAATTCCTACATTGGAATTTATGACCATCATGGCACCGCCTTTTATTGTGGCAGTACTTTTGATCACCGTTTGTTGTTTGATTTTCGTAAAAAATGAGCCACTTGTCATGGCAGATGAGCCAATCAATCTGCCGGCAGGCAGAACGATGCTGTATCTTTCACTGTTTGCCTTGTCTATTGCCATCGTATTTCGGGGAATTCCCTATTGGATCGGTCTGGCGGTGATCCCGGTGGTTTTGTTGATTGCAGATCGAAAAGCCCTGAAAATGGTGGATTATCCCTTGCTTTTGACTTTTGTGTTCTTTTTTGTATTTGCCGGGAATATGGCAAGAATTGAACCGGTAAAAAGACTTTTTTCCTGGCTTTTGGAGAAAAACACCCTGATTTTCAGTGTTCTTTCCTGCCAGGTCATCAGTAATGTGCCTTCGGCGATTTTGCTTTCCCAATTTACAGAAAATTATCGGGATTTGCTGTTGGGTGTCAATATTGGCGGTGTGGGAACGCTGATCTCCTCCCTTGCCAGTTTGATTACATTCCGGGAATATACCAAACGGAATCCGGGCAAAACCGGTTCTTATGTTTTACTGTTCTCAGCCTTTAATTTTGGCTTTTTGATTTTGCTGACGGCATTTGCATTGATCCTATAATGCTTCAGGCATCACTTTCCATGTGTGCCAGCAGGTGAAACAGAACCGATGCCTTGCTTTTGTCGATTTTTTGCCAGGGCTTATGATCCGCAGAAAAATACTCGGCTCCGAATTGCCGGTATATGTGGGTCTTACCGCTGGTTAAGGTCACGGTGATCCTGCATCGATCCCCCAGGTAGCTTTCCGGGTCTTGGGAGGCTTTGCCGTGAGGGGAGAGGGTATAGATGTAGTAAAGGATCACATCTATCTTTTGCGTGTTTGTATATGTGCGATGAAATGTGGTATCTTTTCTTTGATAATATACCGAAACGGAACGAACCAGATCCGGGACGACATTCTCATTGTTAGAGATCCGGTGACAGCCGGAAAACAGAATGCAAAAACATAGTGCCAGGCAAAATAATTTTCCGATTTTTCCCATTTTGTGCCACCATCCTTTTCTTTTCATAGGATGACACACTTTCTTTCTTTTATGGCAGGAAATATATAAAAAAACAGATACCTTTTGGAAATGCAAAAGGTATCTGTTTTTTTTATAACCAGGTTAAAATTTCTCCGGCATCCGAAAGTACCAGATGGGGTTTTTCTTCGCTTTGGGACAGAATCTCATAGGTGGTTTCACCGGACATGACCAAAATGGTATTGGTGCCTGCATTTAAGCCGCTTTTAATATCCGTATAAATGCGATCGCCGATGACGCAGGTTTCCTCCGGCAGTACCCCCAGCTTTTCCATGGCAAGCTGGGGCATCAAGGCGGAGGGTTTTCCAATCACCACCGGTCTTTTTCCCGTGGCATTATAGATCATTTGGCAAACACTTCCGCAATCCGGCACGCTGCCAAATTCCGTGGGACAGACAAGATCCGGATTGGTGGCAATAAAGGGCAGATCCGGTTGGGTCAGCAGCAAATAGGATACATCGTGGAGCTTTTGAAATGTCAGTTCCGTATCAAAGCCCATGACGATACATTGGGTTTGGCTGATGTCCTCGGAAACGGAAAAGCCTTCCTCCATCAGTTCCTGCTTTAAGGATTGTGTGCCGCATACATACAGTGTTTTTCCGAAGTGATGCTTTTTCAGGTAAAATGCGGTGGCCTGGGATGAGGTCATAAAATCCTCTCTGGAGGCAGGAATTCCGAAGTTTTGCAGCTTTTGAATGTAGTCATTGACACTTTTTGAGGAGTTGTTGGTGACAAATAAGTATGTTGCACCGCTTTTTTTAATGGCATCCAGCAATTGGGTGGTGAAGGGATATAACCGACTGCCCAAATACAAAGTGCCGTCCATATCAAATAGGTACAGCTTGGTTTTGGCAACTAATTCTTTCAGATCCATCATTCTACCGCCTTTGTAATCACAATATCAGAACCGCAGATGCCGGTTAAGATCACGTCACCGATCTGCAGGGGTGCTTGCACCTGGATGGCACGAAGTGCCGCCATGACCTCCATCATCCGGTCTTTTGCCACGGGGGTGACGGTTTTTACACTGGCCATGGTGTTATACCGGTTGGAAACGCGGACGGTGGCAGTGACGGTGCGGACGGGGTTTGTACATTCTTTTATGGCGTATTCCTCACCCTTGGGGCAGGCGTTACCGGAAACGGTTACCTGATCTGCCTGAATATCCGCACAGAGGGAGCAACCTCTGGGGCAGATGATACAAATGAGATCTCGTTTCATCACAGCACCTCCAAAGAAACAGTAATGGGTCCGGTGACATCTTTCAAGGCAGAAGCCTTGATGGTGAGTTTTTCCATTTCACCGGGAGCGGCTTTCAGCTTTTTGGCAACAGACAGAATGTTCTCGCCGTCGGAAACCGTGAATTTTACCTTGCCGAAGGGCTGGGTGACACGGAGGAACAAAGATACATCCTCGTCGCTGGTTTTGATGGTTTGGGGCAGCACATAGCGAACGCCGTAGCCTGCCTTGGTTTCGATGGAACGGGCGGCGTTTTCGCAACCCTTTACATATTTCACAGCACCCAGACCTGCCCGTTCTGCTTCCTCGGAAACATAGTCCACCAGATCGTGAACCTGCAAAACATTGCCGCAGGCGAAAATGCCGGGGATGTTGGTTTGACAGTTTTCATCCACCAATGCACCGTTGGTGATGGGGTCAATGGGGATACCGGCGGCACGGGTCAGCTCATTTTCCGGAATAAGACCCACAGAAAGAAGAAGGGTGTCGCAGGGGATATACCGTTTGGTTTCCTCGATGGGCTGGCGTTTGTCATCCACCTGTGCGATGGTAACACCTTCCAGCCGCTCTTTGCCGTGGATCTGTACCACGGTGGTGCTTAAATACAGCGGAATACCGAAATCTTCCAAACACTGCACGATATTACGGGTAAGACCACCGGAGTAGGGCATCACTTCGCAGACGGCTTCTACTTTTGCACCTTCGTAGCTCATACGGCGAGCCATGATCAGGCCAATGTCACCGGAACCTAAAATGACCACTTTTTTGCCAACCTGATAACCCATGCAGTTTACTAACTTTTGGGCAGTACCGGCACTGTATACACCGGAAGGACGGCTGCCGCAGATATTCAAAGCACCACGGCTGCGTTCCCGGCAACCCATGGCCAGAATCACAGCTTTGGCTTGAATTTTCAAAATGCCCTGGCGGTTTTGTGCAGTTACCACCTTCTCCGGAGAAACGGCGGTGACCGTAGTTTCGGCGTAGACCGTAATGTTTCGGCTGCGAACCTTTTGTTCATAAACTGCCGCATATTCCGGGCCGGTCAGTTCCTGACCCAGCTTGTGCAGACCAAAACCATTGTGGATGCACTGCATCAAAATACCACCTAACTGGGGTTCTCTGTCCAAAATGACCACATCGGTACAACCGGCATCGTATGCCGCTACTGCCGCAGCCATACCGGCAGGACCGCCGCCCACGATCACAATATCATGATTTACCATTTTATTCACCGATCCTTCCGATTACCATGCGGGAATTGCCGCCGAATTTTGTGACTTGCTCCATGGGAATGGACAATTCCCGGGAGATCAGTTCCATAACATAGGGGCCACAGAAACCACCCTGACAGCGGCCCATACCGCTTCTGGTGCGGCGTTTTACACTGTCAATATCCAGTGCAGGGGGATTGCTGCGGATAGCGTGGAGAATTTCACCCTCTGTCACGGTTTCACAACGGCAAACGATCTTGCCGTATTCCGGATGATCCTGAATGTAGGCGTTTTTCTCCTCGTCGTTCATTTCCCGGAATGCGTGGGGATTTTCCCGATGACCGTTCCAGTTTTCCTTTTCTTCCAATGCAACACCCTGATCCTTCAAAATGTTGGTCAGATACTTGGCAATGGATACACAGCAAGTCAGGCCGGGGGAGTCAATGCCACCGGCGTGGACAAGGCCGGGAACGGAATCGGAGGCTTTCAAAATAAATTCGCCGCCCTTGGTGGAGGCACGAACGCCACTAAAGGAAGTGATCACCTGACGGAAATTGACGGAAGGCACACTTTTTGCAGCCAACCGTTCTACCTCAGCCAGACCGGCGGCGGTTGTATCGTCGCTGTCGGGCGTTTCTACGACTTTTGCGGTGGGGCCTACCAGCAGATTGCCGTCCACAGTGGGGGAAACTAAGATACCCTTACCTTCTGCTGTGGGGCATTGGAACAAAGTGTGGCTGACACGGCTGCCTTCTGCTTTGTCCAAAAGCATATATTCACCGGCTCTGGGGATGATGGTGAAAAAGTCATCTCCTGCCATCCGGGCGACCTGATCGGAATAGCCACCGGCAGCGTTTACAAGATACTTGCTTTGCACCTGCTGACCCGCCTGGGAGATAACGGTGAAGCATCCATCTTCTTTGGAAATGGCGGTCACCTTGAAATTACGCTGTAAAGTAACACCGTTATCCATGGCGTTGCCGATGGCGGCGATGGTCAGGTCGTAGGGACAGACAATACCGGCATTGGTGACATGGAGGACTTTGGTTACAGCGGCGGAGAGGTTGGGTTCAATGGCTCTGGCTTCATCACCGGACAAGATCTTCAAACCGGGAATTTGATTTTCCTGACCCTGCTGATAAAGTTCGTCAATGAGGGGTTCTTCCTGGGCAGAAAAAGCACAGACCATAGAGCCGTTACGCTTGCAAGGCACATGCAATTCTTTGGCGGCGTTGAATAATAATTCCACACCCTGAGAATTCAGCTGTGCCTTCAATGTTCCGGGGACCGGGTCGTAGCCGCCGTGGATGATACCGGAATTGGCACGGGATGCGGCCATGGCCACATCATTTTCCTTTTCCAGCAGGCAGACAGAAAGCTTGTATCGGGACAGCTCTCTTGCCAGCATACCGCCGATGACACCGGCACCAACAATTGCTACATCAAATATCATAGTATGACTCCCTTCTAATATAAAAAGAGCAGGCCCAATAGAGACGCACTGTATGCGTCCCTATTGCACCCGCTCTCTAAAATCTCTGCGGAATATTCGGTTATAAGTACCACAAGTCAGATTTGCCTGTGGATACGGCGGTTGCACCGCAACGCAAGGCTTCTGTGACTTCTGCTTTGGTTTGGATCAGTCCACCGGCGATGACGGGGATATTGCCCCGACTAAAACGGGCAATGGCCTTACCAATTACACCGGGCATAATTTCCATCAGGTGAGGATTGGTGTTTTTTGACATTTCCTCAATGCTGTCTATGCCTTTGGAATCCAGGGCAAAAAAACGCTGAACAGTGACAAGACCTTGTTCTTTTGCATAGCGGATCAATTGGGCTTTGGTGGAAATAATGCCATCGGCACCGCACTGTGCCAAATATCGCACACCGGCCCGATCTTTGCCGATGCCCTCAGCCAGATCCAAATGAATGAAGATATACTTTCCGGCATCCTGAGCCTGACGGATCACATCACGAACAGACATCAGATCAATGCCTAAATGAAAGATGATCTGAACGGGGGACTGCAATGCATCTTGAAAACCCTCTTGCCCAACAGCGGCAATGACGGGATTGCACTCCAAACAGTTAAGAAGCTTATCCGGTTGCATACATTCAGCACCCCTTCCGAAGGGTATTATAAAATACGGAATATATAAAGTCAAGTCAGATGTTGCATAATATAAGGAAATATGGTAAAATCACGCTGAAAGAGAAAGGAGATGTTGAATATGTTTAAAAGAATTGGTTGTTTGACATTACTTGCAGTGATGATCCTGGCGATCTTTTCCGGTTGTGCCCCGGCGGGAGAGGGACCGAAACTCAACGGCAGAGGCATCACGGCTTATACCATTGTGTATTCGGAAAATGCACCGGTTTATAATCAGCGTGCTGCAGAATATATTAAAAATCAGATTGCGTTGCGAACCGGTTATACATTAGAGGTCAAGACTGCGGAATCCGGCAGCTACGATTATGAGATCATCGTGGGGCAAACCGATCGGGAACTGTCCCAAACCCTGAATGCAGAAACGGAAAATGTGCAGTTTGCGTTCCTGGCAGATAAAAAGCATATTGCCATGGAGGGTGATTATTTCATCATTGCTGCTGCAGCGTATTATTTCGTGGAAACCTATATTCCCGGAAAAGAGTTTGAAAGCACAGTGCCGGCAGAAGTGTCCATCTGCTCTCCCATCACTAAGGAAGCCAATAAGTTTATCTTCCTGATTGGTGACGGCATGGGTCAAAACCATACACTTCTCTTTGATAACTATATCGAGATGGAGTATATAAACGAAGAAAATGATGGGGAAGACCGTTTCTATGGATATTATCTGCCCTATCAGGGGGAAGTGCGTACCAGCTCTTTGTCCGGCACAACAGACAGTGCCGCCGCAGCCACCGCACTGGCTACCGGCTATCAAACCATCAATGGCTATGTGGGCAAGGGTTCGGAATTGCAGGATCTCCAATCCCTGACAGAGCTGGCCAATTCCTTGGGTATGGCAACCGCGGTCATGTCCACAGAAGGTCCTACCGGTGCAACCCCGGCGGCATTCTCTGCCCATGCAGACAGCCGTGATCATTATGACGCTATCCTGGAGAGTCAGAAGGTGATCAAGGAAGCCGGCACACTGATTTTCTGCAATGTGGAAAGTGCATCCCATGTTCGGGAGCCTATCATGGAAGTGCTGGGGCAGCTGGAAAAATCGGAAAACGGATTTTTCCTGATGTACGAGGAGGCACATATCGATAAGGAAAGCCACAGCATGAATGTAGACGGTGCTTGTGAAAGAATCGTTCGCTTCAATCAGGCAATCGCTACTTTTATGGAGTATGCCTTCTATAACCCGGATACCTATATCATCATAACCGCTGACCACGAAACCGGCGGACTTACCTTCGACAGCGACGGTTGGCCGGAATTTACAAAAGATAGCCATACCGATTCCCGTGTGCCCATCTTTGCCTACGGTCAGGGAGCGGAGGTGTTCCGTAACTTCAAAAAGCAAAATGTCATCATTCCCCAAGAAATCGCAAAACTGTGGGGCGTAGAGGACTTTGGCCAATAAAATCAAAAGAGAGGATGCCGTTTGACATCCTCTCTTTTCGTTTAAAAGCTTAGATCCGCATATACAAATGGGTGATCGGTCAATAAATCGTGGTGATTTGTATTGTTAAAAAACGCATAAAGGTTAATAAAATAGCTTCCTGATCCGAAAATATGGTCAAAGTGGCCTGATGTGGGTACAAGGGACAATGCTTTTCCGCTGTTTTTGGCCTCTTCGCTGATTATATGAAATTCTGTCGGTGACCAACCGGATTCCGTAAAGAAGGGGAGTGATGTGTTGAAATCTCCTGTCAGGAATATGGGGATTTCCGGGTGTGCTTGTTTGAGGGAAGTTAAAAATGTATTTGTTTCGTCCTTGCATTGTACACGCAATTCATTTTCCGCAATCGGTGTGCCAGATCCTGCAAGGTAGGTGTTGCCGCCGGAATGTTCGGTTCTGTATGACCAATGGGTATTGGCAACAATGAATGTTTCGTCCGCGTTCATGACAGAAGAAAACTTCGCCCAGCTGATATTTCGCATATGATAGTTGTGGTGAAATGTGCTGTCAGTCCACCAGTTAAATACATTTATGCCGCTGTCCTCTACCTGAAATTTATCGCAGCGGTACAACAAGGAAGTGTAGTTCACCTGATCTTCGTAAGTAGCGAAGTGTCTTGCGTATGCGATGCCGTACAGAAGTTGAATTTTTGCTAAATAATCATCCAGAACATCATTCCAGTTTTCGTCTGTTTCCTGCAGACCTAAAACATCCGGTGTGTAACTGATCAGCATACCTGCAAAAATTTCAGCACGATAATGGGCTTTTTTGTAGGCACTGTCAGCAAAGGCATCTGCAAGCACATTTGCACTCATAATGCGAGCGGTTGTGCCGTCTGTAACTGGCTGAGATTTTGTCAGGAAAGAGGTCTGATAATATTCTCCGTCTTCAAGGGTAAAGGGTTGTCCGTTGAAAACATGCTCGCACAGATAGGTGATGGCCTCTTCGGCAGAGAAAGTGCCGCCTGCGTGGATATAGAGTTTGCTTTCCTCTACGGTAACGGAATATTCCATAATTCTGCCCTGACGGGTAGAGCGGTTGGTATCGCCCAGTACAATTTCGTACCGGGATGAGGGGATATCTGTATCGCAGGCAGTGGTGAGAAACGCGTCGTATTTTTCTAAAATGTGGTCGGCAAGGGCATTGGCAAGCTGGGCATATCGGGGATTGTTTTCACCATATACAATCGTATATTTTGGGAGCTCATCAGACTGAAAATGATAGGATGTGACTTCTCCCTCTGTCGTGCCGGGGGAACTTGTCTGATTGCAACCTGTGATCAATCCCAAAATAAGAATAACAAATAAAAAGAAAAACAATCTTTTCATCAAAGCAGCCTCCTGATAAGATAATTTTAACATACCACGAAAATGCGCCCTCATCAAGAGGGAATCCGCTATGGGCAAGATGGGTTGCGGCTGCCGGAGGATTTTTGTTATTTCTTGGTGGATTTTTGAAACTGGAATCCTATTGAAATGAGTGCTATAATGGTTTTAGTAAGATAAATATTTTGGCGTAACGAAGGAGTTTTTATATGAAAGAATATGCTACTTTGTACCCTCATTTTTTACACGGCGCAGACTATAATCCGGATCAGTGGCTGGCATATCCGGAAGTCCTGGAGCAAGATCCTAAGCTGATGGCGCAGGCAAACTGCAACTGTATGTCTGTGGGCATTTTCTCCTGGGCGATGTTGGAACCCCGGGAGGGAGAATACCATTTCGAGGAAATGGATCGTATCATAGAAAATCTGGCATCTGAGGGCGTGAAGACCATTTTGGCTACCCCCAGTGCTGCCCGTCCCCGTTGGATGGCGGAAAAGTACGAAGAAGTCCGCCGGGTAAATAAAGCCGGTGTCCGGGAACAGTATAACACGCGCCATAATTATTGCTATAGCTCTCCCATTTATCGGGAAAAGACGTCTGCTATAGATCGGCTGTTGGCAGAGCGATACGGCAATAACCCCAATGTGATTTTGTGGCATATTTCCAATGAGTTGGGTGGAGAGTGTCATTGCCCGCTATGTCAGGCTGCGTTCCGGAATTGGCTGAAAGAGAAATACGATAACGATTTAAATAAGCTGAACCACGCCTGGTGGAGCAGCTTCTGGAGCCATAATGTGACGGATTGGGAGCAGATCCATTCTCCCAGAGACAACGGTGAACCGGATATCATTATGACCGGACTCTACTTGGACTGGCGATATTTCGTTACTTATCAGTCCACAGACTTTATGAAGATGGAAATTGATACGATCAAGTCTGTGTGTCCCCATATTCCCGTGACAACCAATCTGATGTGGCTGCCCCAGGATGTGGATTATCATTATTTGAAGGACTATATTGATGTTGTTTCCTGGGATTCCTATCCCACATGGCATGAGCCGGATCAGATCCGCTGCGCTGTGGACACGGCATTCAATCACGACTATTTCCGCAGCCTGAAACACAAGCCCTTCCTGCTGATGGAGTCAACCCCCAGCAACACCAACTGGCAGGCCATCAGCAAGCTGAAGCGGCCCGGTATGCACCGGCTGGCATCGCTGCAGGCCGTGGCCCACGGCAGCGACAGCGTGCAGTACTTCCAGTGGCGCAAGGGTCGGGGCGGCTCGGAAAAATTCCACGGTGCGGTAATCGACCACAACGGAAAAGCCTCCGGGCGGGTATTTGAGGATGTCAAGCAGGTAGGTATTGCCCTGGAAAAGCTGGATCCCATCTGCGGAAGCAAGACCGAATCCA
>JAZRRA010000094.1:0-2939 GCA_045650305.1 Faecousia sp. | reverse complement strand
CCACCTCCTACAATACCGCCCAAGTGATCGCGGCCCAGGTGGCCGCCCATTCTGTGGATATGCTGGCTGGTGATCTTGGAACAGCCACCCGGGATTTCTACCAGGAAATGTTCTGGGAGCTGGATCAGGTTCTGACCCCCGAGCAGGTGGAAAAATATGCCGACTATTTCCTCTATGCGGACATGGCCGTGGTCCGCCAATTCCAGGAGGAGCTGGAGGAATCCCCCGTGTTCCCTAACCCCACAAAGCCTGAGGAAATGGCTGAGCCCGTTGCGGTGGCCCTGCGAATTCCTATGGACAGCGGCTTCATGGAAAACTGCTACAGCTACTTGAAAACGGATATTGCCGTAGGCATCGTGGCGACCGCCCCTAATTTGGATAACGTTCTGTCTTTCCTGGACTACATTATGGAATAAGGAGAAAAAACATGGTTAGAATTCCCCTTTCTGCCAAAAATCTGCCGGACAAGCACTGGTTTGTCTATGTGAATGAAAACAGAGTAACGAAGCACGTGGACCTGTCCGGCTGTGCGGGAAGCTTCTATGGAAATACGGGCTATGTGTCCGATGATGGCCTCCGGGCTGTGGGTTGGCGGTACGAGGAAAAGGGCCAGCTTTGCTATGAGCTGTTCAATGTAGGCCACACGGTAGTCTGCGCCTCTTTGAAGCCCAGTCTTGGACAAACGCTGGGATATCTCCTTTCCGGTAAAAAAAACGAGGAAGCTCACGCGGCTTTCCTAGTATCCTTTGAGGAAGCACTGAACCGGGGCGGCTGGAAAACTGTGATACGAGAGGAAATGAAGGAATGAAATTTCTTAATTACGACAGTCCTTTCATGATATTTACCCGGAATCTGGTGGACTATATAACCCTGGGACTGCTGTGGATCCTTTTTTGCGTCCCGGTATTTACCTCCGGTGCGGCAACCACCGCGGCTTTTCTGACAGCAGATATCTGCCTGCGGAAAGAGGAAGGCAAGATGCTGCCCACCTTCTGGAAGTGGTTCAAAAAGGAATTCAAGGAAGCTACCCTGCTGTGGCTGATCCATTTCCCCGTGACGGCTCTGGTGATCTACAACATGTGGCTGGCATCCGTTGCGGAGGTGGCCCCCTGGCTGAAAGTCATGATCGTCATTGCCTCCGTGGTAGTGTTCTGCTGGACCCAGCTCTGGTTCGGCTACCTGAGCAAATTTGACGACAAGATCAAGACCGTTCTGTCCAACACCTTCCGCATGTCCCTTGCCGATATGGGCCGGGTGTTCCTGCTGGGTATCATCGGCGCGCTGCACCTGTTTGCCACCGTGGCTCTGTCCCTACTGATGCCTCCACTGCTGGTGCTGGTCCCCGGCAGTTACCTGCTGTGTTACACCCCTGTGATAAGAAAAATTTTCGCCCAGTATATCCTTCAGCAGCCCGAGCATGAAGAAGTTCCTGTCGAAGCCTGATTTATATTGGTTACTAAATTCGCTACGTACAAACAATCATGTAGAGCAATATGTTGCAGCCATTCTGTAGGAAGATGTCTGCACGGCCAGGTTATAATGCGGGGTAACCTGCCACAAAATGCTTCTTCTCTTTGTTTGTTTTCCCTCCTACTAGAAAGGCAAAGGCACGGGCATTTCTCCGCCCGTGTCTTTGTCTTTTCTTATTTTTTATAAGCGAACTGGGAAAAAGCAAGAGAACAATGAAGATAGTCCTTCCGCTGACTAAATGAGTTTTGCTAGAGAAAGCAAAACAAAAAACAATAGAGCAAACAGCATTCTAAAAAACATAGTAAAATTGATAGAAACCTAGTATCCACCTGTGATACCATTACAATGCAGAATAAATAATGAGATATGGCATCAAATGGCATTGTATGGCACTATACCGTTATGATAAACTGTACCATAGAAAGTAGCGTAAGAATGGCGCATTTTTGATAGTAAATGATAGTAAATGTTATTGAATGAGAGTATTCTTGTGTGATACTATATATAATGCGCAGCGAACTACCACCAAAAACAGGCGGCATTTTTATACCCGTTCAAAATTTGTACAGTAAAGTTCATTGGAATACAGTATTGCCAAATGATATTATTACAATGAAATAATTGCATTGTGCAGTAAAACGCACTATTTTGCACCGTTGATTTGTGATATTGTTATACTGCCAAGAAAAGAATAACGGCCACCGACCACCGTCCGGATTCCCGGTTGGTGGTATTTTTATACCCATTTTACGGAAAGGAGGCATGTGTAATGGAGAAAACAACTATGAGCGTTCAGGAGTTATCTGCACAAATGGGCATTAGCTTAGCTAAAGCTTATGAGTTGGTAAAAGCTCCTGGCTTTCCCACGCTGCGGATCGGCACACGGATTTTGATTCCCGTCGATGCGTACAAAAACTGGTTGCTGCAGTCTGCAACGCAAAAGTAAAAACGATGCCTTCATGGGAGTAATCCCATGGGGGCTATTTTTATGCCCAAAAGGAGGTGAGAAAAATGACAAACGATGCCAAACCCATGCAAATAACAGTCTACCATTCCTGGGAGAACGGCAATGCCAAGAATTGCAGGTATCCCAATGTCGGCACCGGTAGCACACCAGAGGAACTGAAGCAACTGTTCTGCTATGACCATACTTTTATCAGGTTCAAGAACAGCTAGCGCAGCATCGATAATTTTGAAGAATCTGCGGTGGCAACAACGGATATCGACAACAATCACTCAGACGATCCAGAGGACTGGGTTTATATCCCGGATATTCCCAAGCTGTTTCCGGGTGTGCCTTGTATCGTCTACACCAGCCGCAACCATATGAACCAGAAGGGAAAGTATCCTCCAAGACCCCGTTTCCATGTGGTTTTCCTGGTCGATCCCATTACTGACCCCAAAGCCTATGCCGAATTGATGCAGCGCATCCAAGCAGCGTTCCCTTTCTTCGATGAGAAGGCTCTGGA
>JAZRRA010000093.1:0-9738 GCA_045650305.1 Faecousia sp. | reverse complement strand
CTCAAGAATTTTCGTTGGCTGTTATTCGTTTTAAAACGCTTAAACAATCCATTAATTGTCAAGGTGTTCATTTCGTCTTTGCGTTATTCAATTTACAAGGTACAGATCGCTTTGCCGCACCGGGGCGGTTAGCTTGCTTATATTAACACGCGAATTCCAACTTGTCAAGCATTATTTTTCAAAAAATCAACATTTTTTTCGGGGCCTCAAAAGAGGCCCCGATTTAATCCGTAATCTATCAGCCTGCATCGTCGATCAGACCGTATCCGCCGTCATTTCTGCGATAGACAACAGCAAAGCTTCCGCCATTATCCTCATCCCGGAAAGCAAAGAAATTATGCTCCAGCAGATTCATTTGCAGCACAGCCTCTTCCCGGCTCATAGGACGGAAATGGAAGGATTTGATCTTCACAATATTCAATTCATCCTCGCCGGTATCGGTCACAAAAGAGGTCTCCTCCACAGTACGGGTAAACGCGTCCTGACGCAGTCTGCGGGCAAGACGGGTCTTATTCTTCCGAATCTGGCCTTCAATCGTACCCACTGCCGCATCAATGGATGCAAACATATCGGAGGTGGACTCACTGGCCCGGAACCATGTGCCTGCACCATGGACTGTTAGTTCAGCCTTGTTGCGGTCTTTTTCCACAGAAAATACGATGAGTGCTTCCGCATCTTCCTCAAAATACCGTGCCAGCTTCATTACCTTTTTCTCGGCATAAGCATGGACATTTTGGGGCAGCCTTACTTTCTTCTCACTAAACTGAAACTTCATAATCGGTCGCTCCTTTCGTATTTCCCGGTCATCCGGGTATTCACTTATATTATAGTCAGAAAATGACTAAGTGACTAGGGGGGATTCAGGATTCTTCCTCATCATCCAGCAAAACAGTCATGGTCATTCTGTACACATCTTCTGCCTTCTGCTCAAAAAGTCTGCTCAAGCGAACTGCCTGACGGCTATCGGGTGCCAGCAATTCCATGGTCATCAAATTTCCCTGCTCATCATCCAGGGACATGATCACAGAGTATTCCCCGCTTTTTTTCGGGACTACCTGAGTTTTTACATGGCTATTGCGGCGAAGCTGACGGTTAAACCGGCTGACCGCATCCTCCGCCCGACGCTTTACGGTGTAGGCAATGGAATCTTCCGTAACCGAACCGTCCTGACGGCCTTTCTCTGTAATCTCATAACGGTCATCCTCTACGCACTGCAAATGCCCGGAAGAAACCATCTCCGGAACAGCGGTACAGACATCAAAATAACTCAGGCAATCATCCTGATAGCAAGTTTCGTAGATCTCCTGAACGGTCATAGGATAATTGGATCGGGCCGTTACAAATAAGATCAGGATCTTCACATCCATCATACTATGGATATATCCAAGTCTTTGCATTTTCTTCACCTCGTACTCATTATATAAATAATATATCAAAAAATCAAGCACCAACCGCTTGCCTGTGGCATAATCTGTCACGAAAGGGTGATCGATATGAACGATATGTTCTTTTATGCCGCAGGAAACTCCGCATCATTATCCCACGCCGAGGCTCTGCTGACCCGCAACGGATGTGTATTTCTACCGTTTCCCAAACCAGTTACGACCCATTTACTCTTACCTACTCCTTCCATTGAAAAAGGGGATACACTTAGGGGCGGCGGAAGTTTGGCTGCCACTTTGGCCCGTCTTCCGGAAAACATTTCCATCATTGGCGGAAACCTACCTCCCCTTCCCGGGTACAAAGTATATGATCTTTTGCAAGATCCTGCCTATGTTGCAGAAAATGCGTACATCACTGCACAATGCGCTCTGCGTTTGGCTTTGGAAAAACTCCCCATCACTTTGCGAGGATGCCGGGTTTTGGTCATCGGCTGGGGAAGAATCGGAAAATGCCTTGCTGCTATGCTAAAGGCTTTGGATGCAGATGTAACCATTGCCGCAAGAAAAGAATCGGATCGGGCTATGATCTGTGCCTTGGGTTACCGCACAACAGATACGCAAACCATGTTCCCTGAAGAATACCTTCTTATTTACAACACCGCACCTGCCATGGTACTGCCCAACGCACCGGCAGATTGCATTAAGATCGATCTGGCCTCCGAAACCGGTATAGGAGGAAGCGATGTGATCATCGCACGGGGTCTTCCGGGGAAATACGCACCGGAGGCATCCGGGGATCTGATTGCCAGAACGGTTTTGCGATTGTTGAAGGAGGATGGGTCGGTATGACGATCGGTTTTGCTATTTGCGGCTCTTTTTGCACATTCTCTTCCGTATTTTCCGTTATGGAAAACTTAGCCCACACCCATCAATTGATCCCTATATTTTCCCAAAGCACTTACACCATGGACAGTCGATTCGGCACTGCGGCAGAGCATATACGCAAGGCAACGGAGATCTGCGGCAAGGACCCTTTGCACACCATTGCTCAGGTGGAACCCATCGGCCCCAAAAAGCTATTGGATATGCTGGTCATTGCACCATGCACCGGGAACACCTTGGCAAAGCTGTCCCATGGCATTGCCGACGGACCGGTGACCATGGCCGCCAAAAGTCATTTAAGAAACGGCAAACCGGTGGTGATCGCTGTTTCCACCAACGATGCACTATCCGGTGCTGCGGAAAATATTGGGCGGCTACTGAATCGCAAGAACTATTACTTTGTTCCATTCGGGCAGGATGATCCGGAGAAAAAGCCTTGCTCCATGGTGGCGGATTTCACCCGAATCCCACAGACAATTGTACTGGCCGCATCGGGCAAACAAATTCAGCCGATTATCCTGAAATAGCACAAGGAGGGGTTTTGACCCCTCCTTGATCATTTATACAACACCTTGACTCCAGTCAAACTGCCGCAGTTTTTCTAATTCTTCCCTAATTTTTGCCTGACGCTTTTCTTCCTCCGACAAAACCTCCGGCAAGGAATACGCAAGTCCGGTCAAATAAGGACCGGCACATTCTGTATGACCATAGCCGTTTATTCGGCGATTCAAACGGGGATCCTCGAACAAAATATCCAGACTCCAATGATCAAGGTCACAGCCCTCACCATATAAATTGCCATGCAAAAATTGCTCCATGGGATATTCTTTTACAAAGTTGAGGATCTTCTCTTTTAAGGCAGGATTTTCCGATACGATATATTCACGCATGATACGCCGGTTACTCAATCCATTGACGGATTGAAATTGTATGCAGGTAAATTCGGAAAAACGCTCCAAAAATACAGCTTCCGGCAGTTTGTCCTCCACCGAGATATAGGGGTAACGAAATTGTTTTTTCTCATCGGGCATTGTTTTTTTCTCCTCCTGCCTGATTAAATGCAGTTGATACAGCCTTGGCTTTTTGATATGTTTCCGACCCAAAAGGCAGCACACAGCAATATACAAAAGGAATACGACCGCAACCACAAGCAGAATCGGGGAAAGAATAATTGCAGCAAGTGCAATTATGACATATTCAAGTACACGTCTTTTTTTATTCATACCCTTTTACTATTTACAATTCCGCAATTTCTGCAAGCCAAACAGCAGCAGATGCATCGCTGGGCATACGCCAGTCGCCACGGGGGCTCAGGCACACGGAACCAACCTTTACACCATCCGGCAAACAATTGCGTTTAAACTGCTGGGTAAAGAAACGGCGATAGAATACTTGTATCCATTTCTTTACGGTAGCACCATCGTACTCTCCGTCAAAAGCACGGCAAGCTAGATGATAGATCTTCTTAGGTGTATAGCCATAATGAAGCATATAATAAAGGAAGAAATCATGGAGGGCATAGGGGCCTACCAGATCTTCTGTCTGCTGGCTGATCTTACCGCTTTCATCCGGAGGCAAAAGTTCCGGACTAATGGGTGTTGCCACCACATCCAGCAGATACTCCCGGGCAGATACAAATTCCTCCCGTTCAGCTAAGAATGTGATCATAGGAGAAATCAATGTCTTAGGCACAGAGGCGTTCACACCGTACATACTCATGTGGTCGCCATTAAAGGTACACCACCCCAATGCCAATTCACTCAAATCACCGGTACCAACCACAATACCGCCCACCACACTGGCAAAGTCCATCAGGATCTGGGTTCGTTCACGAGCCTGAGAATTTTCATAAGTGCCATCATGCTTGGAAATATCATGACCGATGTCCCGGAAATGGGTAGTCACCGCATCCTTGATATTGATTTCCTTTTGGGAGATTCCCAAAGCAGTCATCATAGCAACCGCATTTTGGTAGGTACGGTCAGATGTACCAAAGCAAGGCATGGTCACGCCATAAATATCGGTCATGGGTCTGCCCAAACGACGCATAGCCTCTGCGGTCACAAGCAAAGCAAGGGTGGAATCCAAACCGCCGGATACGCCAATGACAGCTTTGGTATTGATGGTAGCCAATCTTTGCTGAAGACCTGCCACCTGAAGTTCAAAAATGCTGCTGCACCGTTCCTTCAAAACCGACTTATCTTCCGGGACAAAGGGATTTTTCTCAAAACGAAGCAGACTTCCGTCACTGCGAAGGCTGCCGCAACCGCAGTCAACACGACGCATAGGTTCTACATTACTATAAATGGACATAGCGTCCTTTACACTCTTATTATGGCGACGCCTGGAACGGATCTTACCCAAATCCGCATCCTGAACCAGAATATAATCCGTGTCGATCAGGCGATCATTTTCCGTCAGCACACTGCCACCGGCAGCAATCAGGCTATGTCCGGAGAACACCAGATCCGAGGTGGATTCGGTACAACCGGAGGAACAATAGGCATACACACAACCACAGACAGAGGATTGGTGTTTCACAAGATTTCTGCGATATGCCCGTTTGCCCACGATTTCATTGGATGCAGACAAGTTCAGGATCACTTCCGCACCGCCCAACGCCATCAAGGTGGAAGGCGGCATCAAAGTCCAAAGATCCTCACACACTTCCACGCCCATGACCGTACCGTCACCGATCACAAACAGAAGATCTCTGCCCACGGGGATCGGATCGTTCCCTTCCAGACCTAACTGGCAAGGCAGAACGGTTTTCTGCTGAAGATCCTCAGAGGAAGAGAACCAGCGGCGTTCGTAAAATTCACTGTAATTGGGCAGGTAGGTTTTCGGCACCAAACCACGCAGTACACCACCGGAAATCACAGCGGCACAGTTATACATCTGTCCCGTCAGCACCACCGGCAGGCCCACAGCCATGGTAACCGCAGGATGCTCTTTTGAGCAGGCAATAATTTTCTTCAGTCCCTCCATAGCGGCCTGCAAAAGTGATTCCTGAAAGAAAAGATCACCGCAGGTATAGCCGGTCAGGGTCATTTCAGGAAACAGCAAAACATCGGCATTTTCCTTATCGGCACAAGCCAGGTATTGGCATACATCCTTGGCGTTTTTGGCTGGGTCTGCCACCTTCACAGATGGTACAGCACAAGCAATACGGATAAAATCCAGCATTGGAATTCCTCCATTATATATTGTTTTATTTAATATAACATATTTTTGTCAAAATGCAAAGAAAATATATACCGGTCGTCGAGCAGCCTTCTCCCTGGTGAGAAATCAAAGGCGGCGTTGATGCCGGTGGTACGACAAACGGAAATTTATATTTACCAGGGTGTGCAAAAACGGGGAGAGATTTATGAATCTCTCCCCGTTTTCAATTACACGATTACCAAAGTTTTCAGTTTTTCTGCAAGGTCAAGCTGTTCCCAAGGAAGCTGCTCTACGCCGAAGTGGCCTTCCATGGCGGTCTTGCCATAGATAGGACGGCGAAGTTGCAATTTCTTGATAATGCCGCCGGGGGTCAGGTCGCAATTTTCACGGAGCAATGCGGTCATTTCCTCGTCGGCAATCTTGCCGGTACCATAGCTATCCACACGGACAGATACGGGCTCTGCCACACCGATGGCATAGGCAAGCTGAACCTGAACCTGCTCAGCAAGGCCGGCAGCCACCAGATTCTTTGCCATATAACGAGCCATATATGCACCACTTCTGTCCACCTTGGTGGGATCCTTACCGGAGAATGCACCGCCGCCATGGGAGAAGTAGCCGCCGTAGGTATCCACGATGATCTTACGGCCGGTCAGGCCGGTATCACCGTTGGGGCCACCGATCACAAAGTTGCCGGTGGGGTTAATATGGATATTCTTCACATTCTCGATGGAGAAACCGTACTTTTCCAGAACGGGAGCAATCACGCCCTCACGGATATAGCGACGCAGCTCGCTGATCTCAAAATCCGCACTGTGCATCACAGAAACCACCACGGTATCGATACCCACAATGTTACCCCGCTCGTCAAACTCAACGGAAACCTGAGTCTTACCGTCAGGACGGAGCAAGTCATTACTCTGCACACACTGGGTCAGGCGGTTGGAAAGCGCACGGGACAGTGCAACCGGCAGGGGCATCAGCTCAGGGGTATGAGTACAAGCACCGCCGAACATCATGCCCTGGTCGCCTGCGCCACCCACTTCATCATTGGTACCCAATGCAATATCCGCAGACTGGGTATGGATCTTGCAGAGGATCTCCACAGACTCTGCATCAAACCCGTCGCCGGGATGGGTATAGCCGATACGGGAGATGACATCACGAGCCACAGCCTGATAATCCACTTGTGCCTTGGTGGTAATCTCACCGCAGATCAGGCAGAAATCGGTAGTAACCATAGTTTCGCAAGCCACACGGGAGCCGGGATCTTGTGCAAGACAAGCATCCAAAATAGCATCGGGGATACAGTCGGTTACCTTATCGGGGGGGCCCCAGGTAACACATTCAGAAGTAAACAATCTTTTTTCCATTTTTCTTTTTCCTTTCCTATGATATATCATGAATTATTCTTTTTTACTTGTTCTGCCCTACTGCCACAAATGTGCAGTGCATCAGGGAGAGATTCGGGACGGGCAGCCCGTCCCCTACGCATTTTTGGGGGTGTTTTTTGATCTCTCCATCCGTCTTCGCCTACGGCGAAGCCACCTCCCTCATCAGAGGGAGGCAAGTCGCTGCGACGAAACTTGCATGATGCCGCACCGGGGCAAAAATAGCCGTCATAGTGCAATAATTTTCATCAAGAGGTGCCGGGTGGGTTTGCAGGATAAAATTATGCGAGAATCGGCAAGGAATTTTTTTGCAAGACAAGAAACAGAAGCTGAAGGAATACTTTGTGTATTTCGAAGCTTCTGTTCCGCAGGATTGCGGAAAAAGGACTGTCGAGGCTCCATAATTTTGTTCAAAAACCCACCTAAAAACAAAAAAACGCACATCGGATTCGATGTGCGTATCTATCGAATCCTCATCTGTCGTTGCCGCCGGATTTGGCACCTTGAAAATTCAGGTTGCCGGGTTTCATCGGGCCGTTCCCTCCACCACTCTTGATAAGGCTTATATGCAGTTCGTAAATATTTTATCGATTTTCTTCAAAAAGTCAAGTATTTTCTCAAAATAATTCACAATTCTTTTATGGACTTTTTTTCCATTCGGTGGTATCATAATGCTACTGCAAAAAGGATGTGATCATTTTGAAAAGATTACGCAGAAATTTCGAACGATTCTGCCATTCAAATAGAAATAAAGGAATTCCCAACCTGATGCTGTATATTGTGATCGGTTGCGGAATCGTATCTTTGCTGGATCTATTGCAGTTTCATCAGATCTATGATCTGCTGTGCTTCGATCGGGCGGCAATCTTAAAAGGACAAGTATGGCGACTTATCACCTATGTCTTCACCATGAAAAGCACAAATCCCCTCATGACACTGATCCTGCTATACTGCTACTACTCCATCGGGTCTGCGTTGGAACGAAATTGGGGAACATTACGGTTTAATTTGTACTATTTAGCAGGCGTGTTGTTTATGGATATTTTCGCCATGGCTTTTGGCGGTATCCAAATTCCGGCAGGCAATATTCGTTACGATTTTTCTAATTTTTACAGTGCAGGCATGATCAATTACCTCCATTTGAGTATGCTGATCTGCTTTGCCACCACCTATCCGGATACCCAATTTTATCTGTTCTTCTTCATCCCCATTAAAGCCTGGATTCTTGCTCTCATTTATTTGATCATCACCATTTTTGATGTGGTCAGTATGAGCATTCCCCTGATGTGCTTCCCCCATAATCTTTTCCCTTTGGTGGCACTTGCCAACTATTTCCTTTTCTTTGGAGAAGACATTGTCAATGTACTGCCTTTAAGCTGGCGGGTAAAAATGCGGCGTAAATCCCCGGGGAAAACCAAAGTGCAGCAGACCGGTTCTGTTCCCTTCCAGACAAAAGCCAAACCGGCTACCCCCTCTTACACCCATCGGTGTACAGTCTGCGGCAAAACAGATGTCAGCAACCCGGAATTGGAATTCCGGTATTGCTCCCGTTGCAACGGATATTTTTGCTACTGCGAAGATCATATCAGCAATCATACCCATATTGAATAAACGAAATCCTGGGTCCATCGGACCCCGGATCTTTTATCAATATGCTACGCCCCAGAGGATCATTTTCTTTGCAGGCTTGCCGCAAATGGGACATACATCCCCCAAATTTTCCTGCTTGAAGGGCATACAACGGGAGGACATACCGGCCTCTTCCTTCATTTTCAGCTCGCAATCCAGCTCGCCACACCACATGGTCTTAATGAAGCCGCCGTTTTCTTCCTGCAGTTTCTTGGCCTCTTCCAAAGAATGGGCCTCATAGATATGATCGGTCAGATTCTTCTTGGCCTTCTCATACATGCCCTGATGGACCAAATCCAGTTGCTGAGCAACAGCCTGCTCCAAATCTGCAATGGCAACCACAGTCTTTTCACCATCGTTACGGCGAACCAGTACCACCTGGCCGTTCTCCAAATCACGGGGGCCGCACTCTACACGCAGAGGCACACCCTTCATTTCATACTCGGCACACTTCCAACCCATGGAATTGTCGGAATCGTCCAGCATGACACGGAAGCCGGCATTTTCCAGACGGCTCTTCAGCTCATTGGCAGCATCCAGCACACCGGGCTTATGCTGTGCGATGGGCAGAACCACGACCTGAATAGGAGCTACCTTAGGAGGCAGTACCAAACCGTTATTGTCACCGTGGGTCATAATAATACCGCCGATCAGACGGGTGGAAACGCCCCAGGAAGTCTGGTGGGGGTTGACCTTCTGATTGTTCTTGTCGGTGAAGGTAATATCAAAAGCCTTGGCAAAGCCGTCACCGAAATAGTGGGAAGTACCGGCCTGCAAAGCCTTACGGTCATGCATCATACACTCGATGGTATAAGTTGCTTCTGCACCGTTGAACTTTTCCTTATCAGTCTTCTGGCCACGGGTAACGGGCATAGCCAGCACATTTTCGCAGAAGTCCGCATAGACATTGAGCATACGCTCAGTTTCTTCCTGAGCTTCCTCCGCAGTGGCATGCATGGTATGGCCTTCCTGCCACAGGAATTCTCTGTGACGCAGGAAAGGACGGCTGGTCTTTTCCCAACGCAGAACGCTACACCACTGATTCAGCATCATGGGCAGGTCACGGTGGGACTGGATGGAATTTTTGAAATACTCGCAGAACAGGGTCTCGGAAGTGGGACGGATGCAGTAGCGCTCCTCCAGCTTCTCATTGCCGCCGTAGGTAACCCAGGCGCATTCCGGTGCGAAGCCTTCAACGTGGTCTTTCTCCTTCTGGAGCAGACTCTCCGGGATCAGCATAGGCATATAGACATTTTCAGCGCCGGTCTTTTTAAACTCTGCATCCATCA
>JAZRRA010000092.1:0-2696 GCA_045650305.1 Faecousia sp. | reverse complement strand
TCCCAATCCGCCGTGCCGGAGTACATCATGGACTTGGTTCTGCCGTGGACAGCAATGGCATCTGCCCCGTTTTTTTCCATAATTTGAGCAAACTCCACCACATTGACACTGCCCTTGTCCCAGCCCTTGCGGCACTTCACCGTCACAGGCACCGGAACGGCGGCCTTCACCGCTGCCACGATTTCCCCCGCCAGCACAGGGTCTTTCATGAGAGCACTGCCGTCGCCGTTTCCGGCGATTTTCGGTACAGGGCAGCCCATATTGATGTCAATAAAGTCGCAGCCGGAGTGCTCCAGTGCCAGTTTTGCACCCTGTGCCATGATTTCCGGGTCATTGCCGAAAATCTGCGCACCGCAAACGCCGGTATCCGTCTTTTTCAGCAAACCAAGACTTTTTTGATCCTGATACACAAGCGCTCTGGAAGAGACCATTTCCGTCACGGTGACGGCAGCACCGTATTCGGCACAGATGGTGCGGTAGGCATAGTCCGTGACGCCGGCCATGGGTGCCAGAACCACCCTTCCCGGGACTTCTATTGTTCCTATTTTCATGCTTATAAGTCCCTTTCTGCACCGTTAAGGTACCATTTTTCACCGTTTCGATCCACGGTAATTTCCGTCACTTCGCCATCGTATTCCCGGCAAATGGTCACAACACCGTCGCCGGCAATCTCAACTTTTACATCTCCAAAGCGTAGAGATTTCTTTGAATTTCGGAGTTTTCCTAACTTCTGATAAAATTCTATCAGAGATTTGTCCTCTCTGCCCCAGGGATAGAAGCCCCGATTGAAGGGATCTTTACATCCCTCCAAACCCGCCTCATCACCATAGTAAATCGACGGCATTCCCGGCAGAGAATATTGCAAAATCACCGCCATTTTAAGCAATTTTACGGCTTTTTCACGCTGAGAAGTTGAAAGTTTATGTTTTGCCATTTCCTCCCGGCTGCCTTCAAAAGGCGCCCCCAGCTCCGTCAAAGCCCTCGCCCGGTCATGGCTGGAAATCAGGTTCATAGTGCAGTCCACGACCTGTCTCGGATAATTCTCTAAAATTGTATCAATAGCATTTTTTAAGGTAAAACCGCCATCTTTTCCACTGCAAAAGTTCAAAATTGCCGTTCTCCAAGGATAGTTCATAACGCCGTCCAGCTCGCCATCTACGAAGTAACGGCGGCGCACGCCGTAGGAAATTTTATTGGAAGCATCCTCCCAAATTTCTCCCAAAAGTAGGGAATTTTGGTTGATTTCTCGCATTTTTCGCCGTATTTTGGCTATAAAAGTATCCGGAAGTTCATCGGCGACATCCAAACGGAAACCGTCGGCGCCCAAACGAAGCCAATGAGCGATGACGCTATCCTCATTTTCAACAATATAGTCAATAAAGTTCGGATTTTCCTTGTTTATGCATGGTAAAGTGTCAAAATCCCACCAGGAAGTGTATTTTTCCGGGTATTCTTGGAACTGATACCACTGTCTGTAGGGGGAATTTTCATTGGAATATGCACCGCTTCCGAAAATCTTTTCTTTGTCAAAATACAAACTATTACTGCCTGTATGTGAGAAAACTCCGTCCAAAATCACCCGAATCCCGAACTTATGAGCGGTTTTGCAAAGCTCGACAAAGTCCTGTTCCGTACCCAGCATAGGGTCGATTTTTTTATAGTCACAGGTGTCATAACGGTGGTTTGAATAGGCCTTAAAGATGGGATTTAGGTACAATAACCCCACTCCAAGGGACGCTATATAGTCCATTTTGGTACATATACCGTGCAACGTGCCCCCGAAAAAATCGTTGTTCAGCACCTTGCCCTCGCTATTCGGCTGCCAGTCCGGCATATCCTCGATACTCTCATGGACGGTATAGGGCTTCAGTTTATCTGTCAAATCGGGGTTGCCGCCACGACAGAACCTGTCGGGCATGATTTGATACATGATAGCACCCCTTGCCCAATCGGGGGCGGGATACTCCTGTGTTACGCAGCTGAGCTGCCAAAGCTCGCCCTGCTCCATATTGGTATCGTGCTCGCCCAGCTTATACAGACGGAAGGATTCGTTTTCCGTGGTGATTTGAAACCAGTAGAAAAACAGGTCCGGCTCCGGGAAAGACACTTCCCCGCCCCAGAACTCATAGTCACCCTGCTCGCCGGTTTTCCGGAAGTCCACAGCCTGCTCCGCACCCGTCCTGTCGCAGCGGAGAATCAGCTGCACAGCCGTGGTTTTGATCTCTACAGGGACAGACACGGAGAACGCACAAAGCTCCTTCGGCACTACTGTGCCGAAGGGGCTTTTGTGATTTTTCTTGTGACTGTCAAATAAGATACGCAGTCCCATAGCTTACAGGTACCAGATATTATCGGCGTATTCCTGCACCGCACGGTCGGCGGAGAAGATGCCGGCCTTGGCGATATTGACCAAGGACATATCCGTAAATCTGGGCTTATCCAGGAAGGCTTCGCCGGCATCCTTCTGGGCACGGGCGTAGTCCTTGAAGTCTGCCACGGTCATATAACCGTCAGCGGTGCCGAAACGATAGGTCAGAAGGCTTGCCACGATATCGTCAAACCGATGGCCCAGAATACCGGAGGTCAGCATCTGCAGGACTCGCTCCAGTTCGGGAGTCAAATACTCTCTGGGAGAATAGCCCTTGCTCCACAGTTCGTCCACTTCGTGGGCCTTCAGGCCGAAGAGGAACATATTC
>JAZRRA010000091.1:0-5500 GCA_045650305.1 Faecousia sp. | reverse complement strand
TGCAATAACACGCTTGATAATGGGTTCCCCATCCTTAAAAGAATCCTTGCTGGCAACCACGATATCACCGGCTTTTGGATTATGATACAGTACATTGCTCAGTAGCAATAGGTAATCTCCGTCGATCAGCGTTTGCTTCATGGAAGGTCCGGATACAACTATAACACGCAAAAGCAGCATAAACACCAGTAAAATTCCCACCATGCCGAAGACAACTTCCCGCAAATAAGATAGAACAGTTACCTGCAGCGGTTCTTTGTTCGGTTTGTCGGTATTGGGGTGCTTCTCTGATTCCATAGATTCCACCGCGTTTACCTCCCTATAATTTATCACAATTACAAATATTATAAACGATTTTAGGCAATAAAAAAAGAGGGTCTCCCCTCTTTTTTTATTGAATTTTGAATTAGACGTTTTCCTTGATCTTAGCAGCCTTACCGAAGCGATCACGCAGGTAGTACAGCTTTGCACGGCGAACCTTGCCCTTACGGACGGTCTCGACGCTAGCAATACGAGGAGAGTGAACAGGGAAAACCTTCTCACAGCCTACGCCGTAGCTGATACGACGAACAGTGATGGTCTCACCGATGCCGCCATGCTTCCGGGCGATAATGGTGCCTTCAAACACCTGAATACGCTCACGGGAGCCTTCCTTGATCCGCACATGCACACGAACAGTGTCGCCTACCCGCATTTCGGGCAGCTCTTCCTTCATGTACTGGCTGGACAGAGCCTTAACCAAATCCATATCTTTGTCCTCCTTAATATTAGGCGTTCATGCGATGGTATGCTCCGGCGATATGGTTCCCGGCCACGCAGAGGACTCACCTTGATTTCAGACTGAGTGATTATACCACGGTCTTTTAAGAAAATCAAGCATTATTTTCACAAATTTTGTAAAAATTATCCCTATTTCCCCAAAAATGCATCAGTCCGTTACGGTAATGGTTTTCACTTCGTCCCCTTCTACCGTAACATGCTTGGAGGAAATAACCGTAAAGTCGCTGTGACAACGAATACGGAATGTACCGGTGACATCACCGATATACAATTTCTTAAAATCAGCAAACTCAGGAATCAGGATCCCGTTTTCTTCCTTCGCCATCAAAACATGATCCGGCAAGATCGCAACAGTCTGGAACCATGTTGCCGCCGCTCTTGCCCAGGCATACCGGGAAAGTGTACGGTCCGTTCTTCTGGGGAAGCCTTCCCGATTGCTGCGATCCGTCATGTGACCCCGATCTTCCATAGCCGGGCAGGAAAGCTGCTCGTACTGATAAATTGCATACATATTACCATGGATGTCGGTTTTGGAAAGATTGCTCATAAAGCCATTATAGGCGTCTAACAAGCGATCATCATGATGCATCAAAATACCGTACCAGTATTCTGCCTCTGCTCGCCAGATTGTCCAGGCATGGCCAAAACAAATAGCCGGGCCGTCGGAGTCACCCTCCCAAATTGTTTCCCACCAACGCAAACTGGAGCGGAACATAACCGGGTGATGGGTATAAACAGAATAGCAGTCGTGGAAGGCCAGAACATCTGTTGCAAAATCCAGATATACCTGCTTTTGACACAGCTTATCATAGACATACAGCACCGTCAAAGCAGTGCAGCTCATGGAGCCTTCCTCCACCTCTACATTTACCTCAGGATCTCCGCCGCCTTCTGTGGGGAAATCCAAGCCACGGCTTACCATGTGATCTGCCATGGCAATTGCCGCATCGGAAAAGAACTTCCAATCAGGATCTTTCATATCCCGCAACAAAACAGCCATATCTGCCACCGGTAAAACCATGCAGGTCACAGTGGTATAGTCCTCGCGGTGAAGATCCTCTCCCCTGCCTGCAAATCGATAAACGCCGCCGTCTTCCAGCTGATCGACTTCCAGCTTGGAACGCAGTGCCGTTTTTGCCAATTCCAAATAGCCGGGATCGCCATAAAGCTGATAGGCGTCCAACAGCATACTGACACCGTTGAAGGGTTCCTGAATCCGGTAATCTCCCAAAGTATTATAGTTATCATCCGGATCGAAGGAACATCTGGGCAACTTCACCTGATTTTTAGGATCCATGATCCGCAGCAAATTGATAACATCCTGATGGATCCGGTTATCCGAGCCGTCACGGCGGAGATATTTTAAAGCACTCCATGCCCACATACAATGCTCACAGAGGTTAAAATCCTTATATCCACGATAAGTCAAATGAATGGGTTCAAAAATTTCTTCTCCATCGGCAGTATGACCGATGATGGTAGATCTGTCCTGATCAATAATTTTCGTTGCCCGTTCGTGCATCATGGGAATACTGTCCATACAGAACATGGTGCAGTCCATACCGGCAACGCCGTTACTGTAAGGAATCAAGCTGTAAAATCCGTATTCTTCAGGCACAAAGGATGTACCGCAGATCATTGTTTCCTTGCCGGAAGGAGAAATAACCTTTACAGAATCCACATTGCCCATGGACTGGAAGGCAAATGTTTTTCCCATGTAACCAGCAGATGCATCATAGTACAACGCGCCGCATCCCCAGATCTTGCAGGCATACTCCATCGTCTGTCGGTAGTTATCAACGGGAAGAATATGTACCCGAACACGCTTTTCCTCTCTGGCAGGCTTTCCGTAGGCCTTGTCAATTTGAGACCAGAATGTAATTCCCCGGATAAAGTGACCGCCTTGATAGGGAGAATAATTGACCATAAAGCAGTCGATCTCATTTTCTACGATACAAGCAACCGCTTTTCCATCGGGTCTGTCCAAATAGAAAAGATGGTGCTTATAATCTGCTGTATGGTAGGGAGATGAGATGGTAAACTGCTGTTGCCAAAAGCCGTTTTTCCGGCTGATGAAATTAAAGGGAAGGAAAATACCGGCGGCGTCAACATCCGAACCGTTACAGTGCAGTTCCATAACAAAACCGTCACCGGACTTGTCAATCGTCAGTTTTGTTCCGAATTCCGGATTGACAAAGTTTTCATCATATCCCATGTGCTTTTCACAAAAAGGCATACTGCCGGGATGGTCCTGGGTATTGATGTCCTCGCTTTTTAATGTATAAGCAAGATAACCGAACCGTCCGGTACCGTCGGTAAGATCCACTGGGGTATCGTATCGCTTATCCCAAATTCTTTCAATACTGCCTTGATTTGTTACAAACTGAAACACAGTACATTCCTCCATTTCATTCATAAAGACAATTTATATGTACTTTCACAATTATATACAATTAACAAATAAATTGCAATAGTAAAAAGCCCCGAATCCGTTGGATCCGAGGCTTTTATTTTAGGAAACTGAAATATTATCAAAGAAGATCTGCCCCACTTCGGAGGTCACATTCACAGCCAGATCCACGGTAATTTGCAGACCCACAACACGCTTAAGATCCTCAGGCTTGCAAGAATCGCCGTTCAGATCCAAATACTTAAACCAGCTTAAGGGGAAGGAATTGGTCATCCAGTTGGTCAGCACCGTATCATGGCGGAAGAAATAAGTAACTTCATCACCGTCTTCATCCAGGCAAATGATGGTAAAGCCCATCCAGAAATGGGCATTATCCTGATGGGTATCCACACTGAGCATTTGCTTATTGGACCAATCCTGCTCCTCCTCAAATCGGAAAATTGCAACGGGATTGGGGTAACCACTGGCGTTATTTGTCCAGAAAAGCAAAGTGCTGTTGCTCTTGGAATCACCTTTTTCATCTGTAGCAACCTTGCAAACGCCATTGGTGCCGGGCTTTGTGTTAATGGTATAGAAAGGACCGCTGATCAAATCGTGATCTTCCACAGTTGCCGCAGGGAGAATGGGCTGATCTTCCTCATAGGTATAAAGAGAAACATTATCAAAATAGACACAGTTAAACTCATTGGCAACAAACTGGCTATCCATGTGTACAGAGAAGGAAAGGCCTACAACTTTGGTCAAGTCTGCTTCTTTCAGATAATCCAGGTTCACATAGATCGTACGCCATTCGTTGCGCTTGTAGTCAAAGGATGTTCTGGCTCTCTGGACCTCACCGTTTTCGTCCAGGTAGCAAACACCTGCAGTCACATGGGGATAGGCATTTTCTGCATAGACATCGAATTTCAAATAGTCAAAGCCACTGATGTCTGTCGTCTTCGCAAAGTCAACATAGAAGGTGGGGTATCCGCAGGCAATGTTCGTACCGAAGGAATAGGCATCCTTTGTACCGTTACCATTGGTAGAGGTTGCCAGCGTCATATCCGAATCCCGGGTATAAACACTGCAAATTTTCAAAAGATCAGAATAATCACCGGAAGGAAGAGAATGGTTCACATATCCGGTATCCAATCCCTCCACAGTGCTTGCAGGAACGATGTCCAGTCCATCCATGTAAAGATTACAAGTGCCGGTTCCGGCATAACGAGCCATCAACTTCAAAGAATCGCTGCGAAGTCCGTCGGGTGCAGTAAAGAGAACCTGCTCAATACCCATTTTATACAAGGAGAACTGAATCAAAGACCACTGGCCTGCTTTGGCAACACCGATCTGGGTATTGGTTTCGCTATCCCAATAGTTTGCCTGGATCTTCACCGGATCATAGCTGGTGAGCTTAAATTCCACATCCTGATCCATGGGATTATAGACCCAAAATGTTACCGCAGCATTTTTCCAGGTGCGGTCATTGTAATACTCCGTCAAAGCATAATGGCTCAGGTTTGCGATCTCCACGCCACCGTTATCTGCGTTTGCAAAGCTGACAGAAAGTGCAGACAAAGAACCTTCTGCCTTTAAGTAGTTAGAATCGGTAACTACCTTCTTTTCAACACCTGCCACACTGCCACCGGCTAAACCATCGGAAGCAAGAAGATTATCCACACAATCCGTTACAACACCCATGGGAATCTTCACTTCCTTGGAAACAGATACCGTACCCTTTTCTGCTGTAATGGTCAATGTGATTTCCGCATTCACCTTCGGTGTCAAAACACCCTTCTTCACAGTCAGCTTATGGGTAGTGCCGTCTTCAGGGTCGATATAGTTGGCTTTATAGGAATATTCCACGCCCTCTTGTGCAACATACAGTCTGGTCACATCATAGGCAGCATCCACATAAGCCAAAGGGACAGATTCATTGAGTGTAATGTCCAGCATAGAAACGGGAGTTGTCGCCACGGGAGTTGTCGTTTCCGCAACCTTACCGCAACCGGAAAAAACACCGCAAAGCAAGAAAAACACGGATAATAAGGATAATACTCTTCTTTTCATTCTGTTTACTCCTATAAAAAAATTCGCCTTATTATATCACAAGTGTGTTAATTTGTAAAGAATTTTATAATGCACAAGTATTTTCCATATAAGTACAAGGAGATACGCCGGTAAATCCCTTATACTAATACTTCTTCTGCCTTTGGTCCGAGTGTCGAGATTCGAACTCGAGGCAGTCGTCACCATGTGACAACTGCCTTCGGCCAGTTATTGTGATACAAGAGGTCTCGAGTTCACGCCATTCATAAAAAAAGATCAGGA
>JAZRRA010000090.1:0-2237 GCA_045650305.1 Faecousia sp. | reverse complement strand
ACCTTCTCCAAATCCCGTTGCCTGGCCGGTGCCAGATTGGGTTATGCTTTTGGAAGCAAAGATCTGATCGAGGATTTGGAAAAGCTGAAGTATTCCACCAATCCTTACAATGTGAACCGGCTGACCATGATGCTGGGCTGTGAAACGGTGGATGCGGAGCCCTACTATCGGGAAGTGAGTGAGAAAATCCAGGCTGCAAGAGCCTGGGCGGTGAATGCACTCCAAAACCTGGGATTCCAGGTGCTGCCGAGCTCGGCAAACTTTATCTTTGCCCGGCATCCCGGTGTTTCCGGCGCAGAGCTGTATAGCGGGCTGCGGCAGCGGGGCATCCTGGTGCGGCACTTTACAAAGGAAAGAATCAAAGATTTTGTCAGAATCACCATCGGCACGCAGGCACAAATGGAGCGTTTGGCTGAGGCACTGCAGGACATGACTGGAGGGGCAAAATGAGAACAGCGGAAGTTGTCCGTAAAACTGCGGAAACTGATATTATGTTAACCTTAAACCTGGATGGCACCGGCAAGGCGGAGATTTCCACCGGCTGCGGCTTCCTGGATCATATGCTGACCCTCTTTGCCCACCATGGCTGTTTTGACCTGACGGTTAAGTGCCAGGGTGACACCTGGGTGGATGATCACCACACCGTGGAGGATGTGGGCATCTGCCTGGGCAAGGCTTTTGCCGATGCATTGGGAGAAAAGCGGGGTATTACCCGTTACGGCAGTTTTATTCTGCCTATGGATGAAAGTTTAATCCTCTCTGCAGTGGATATCTCCGGGCGCAGCTATTTAGGTTATGATCTGCAGATTCCTACTTTTAAGATCGGTACCTTTGATACAGAACTGGTGGAGGAATTCTTCTTAGGCTTTGTCCGTCAGTGCCCTATGAGTTTGCATATCCGGAAACTGGCCGGCACCAATTCCCACCATATTGCTGAGGGTGCGTTCAAGTCCGTTGCCCGCAGTCTGAAGGCAGCGGTGGCACTGGATATGAAGAATCCCGACGCCATCCCCTCTACCAAAGGAGTTCTGTGATGGTCGGAATTATTGATTACGGTGTGGGAAATCTCTTTTCCCTGCAATCTTCTTTTGCTGCCATCGGGCAGGAAGTGGTGGTGAGCAGTGACCCGGAAGTACTGCGCAAGGCCGATCACATCCTGCTGCCGGGTGTAGGTGCCTTTGAAGATGCGGTAAAGAAGCTGCGGGATTCTCAGATGGATCAGATGGTCTATGAGGCAGTAAAGGCCGGGAAGCCCATGATGGGCATTTGCCTTGGCATGCAGATGCTGTTTGAGAAGAGCTACGAGTATGGTGAGCATCAGGGCCTTGGCCTGTTGAAGGGCCAGGTGATTCCTATGGCAGGCCTGCTGCCGGAAAACTTGAAGATCCCCCATATGGGTTGGAATGCTTTGCAGATCACAAAACCTGAGGGCAGGCTCTTTGCCAACACAAAAGAGGGAGATTACGTCTATTTTGTCCATTCCTATTTTGCAGATGGGTGCGAGGATTCCCTGGCTGCCCAAACCGAGTATGGTAAGCTGCTGACCGCTGCGGTGGCGCAGGACAATGTATTTGGCTGCCAGTTCCATCCGGAAAAGAGCGGAGAAGTGGGACTGAACATTTTGTGCGCGTTCTGCGCAGTGTAGGAGGGTTGGATATGAAATTATATCCTGCCATTGACTTATATGAAGGGAAAGCTGTTCGCCTTTATAAAGGTGAGTATCAGCAGATGACCGTTTATAATGAGAATCCCCTGGAAGTGGCTATGGATTTTCAAAATGCCGGTGCCATATGCATTCATATGGTGGATTTGGAGGGCGCCAAATTCGGCACTACCTCCAACCTGCCGGTGATTGAGAGAATTGTAAAAGCGACGAACCTGTTTGTGGAAGTGGGCGGCGGTATCCGCACCATGGAAACCATCGATGCCTATCTTTCCATTGGCGTCAATCGGGTGATTTTGGGTACGGCGGCGGTGACAGACCGGGCCTTCCTGGAAGCAGCCCTCCAAAAATACGGTGAGAAAATTGCTGTGGGCGTGGATCTGAAGGATGGATATGTGGCCATCAAAGGCTGGACAGAGAAATCCCGGTGGACAGCAGAGGCCTTTTTCTCCGACCTGGAAAAGCTGGGAGTATCTACTGTCATCTGTACCGATATCTCCCGGGACGGCGCCATGCAGGGCACCAATCGGGCGCTCTATAAGGAACTTTCCGAAAAATATAAGATTCAGTTGAT
>JAZRRA010000089.1:0-12014 GCA_045650305.1 Faecousia sp. | reverse complement strand
GATGTGGCCTTCTACGGAGATTTCAAGGAATTGAACGAAGAAGAAAAAAAGGCTGTCCGGGATATGGTACGGTTGATGCGTGAAAGGCGGGCAGCAGACCAGAGGGACTAAGCGTGTTTGAGATTTCTGACTTTTACGACTATTGCAAGGCAAATCGGGTAGATGTGATCCCCTATGCAGGCTGTCCTCAACCCGGTGCTACCATCCGTTTCCAGGGAAACTATGCCATATTCCTGGATTTTACCAAGATCCGCTCCACGCGGGTACTTCGGAGTGTTTGCTGTCACGAATTGGGTCATGCAGCTACCGGAGCTCTCCACAAGGTAGACAGTCCATACGAGCTTGTGGAGCGAAACGAATACCGTGCCAATCGGTGGACTGCGGAAAATTATCTCACAGAAGCGGACTTTCGCTGTGCCTTTCGCCACGGTTTCCGTGAGCTTTGGCAATTGGCAGAGTATTTTGATCTGCCGGAAAAAGATGTGGCATGGGCTTTGAACTTTTGGACTCAGGTAAAAGGCGTGGATTTTAATCGGCCATAAAAAATCGGTTTGTTGCAATTGCAACAAACCGAACTTTTTTATTTAGCGGTAGCAATACCCTCTGCGTCGATGATATAGGCCATGCCTTTATATTCCACTGTGGAATCCTTCAGCATCATACCGTTTTCATCAAAATAGTGCCATACGCCGTCGATCTTCTTCAAACCCGTGACCACAGCACCGTTGCTGAGCATATAGTATACGCCCTCTGCTGTTTCCATCCAGCCGATCCGCATTGCGCCGGTTTCGGAGAAATAACGAGCTTTGCCATTGATGGTTTGCCAACCGGTAGCCGCAGCACCGTTTTCCAGGAAGTAATAATCTACACCCTCATCACAGAACCAGCCCTCACGAGCCTTGCCGTCCTGATAATAATACCACAGACCATCTTCCAGCTGCCAACCGTCTGGCTTTGTTTCTTCTACGGGAATGTTGATCTGCTTAGCCATACTGGCAGGCACTACATCACCTACCACGAACTCAGCAGATGCTACCGTCACACAGCTCACATTGCCAATGGCCTCATCGCCCATGGCATAATGATTCACAAGATTACAGCATATCTCGTATGTATAGCTGCCTTCTGCCAAACTGCTGATGTCCACACGGGTATTGACGGAATTGGAACTCAGATCCACCATATATCCGTTCTTTTCCATTTGGGTGGAAAGTAGGATCTCACCACTGGCATCCCGAATCTGGACAACCAGACTACTGATCATATTATACCGGCTTTTGATCACACCGGACAGCTGAAAATCCTTGCCCGGTTTTACCTGCTGGGGCAGAACAATATCACTGACCGAAACATCCGTACAATCAAACCAGACAGGCTTCGTATTATTTGCAGAAATATAGGATTCCTTTCCTTCTTCCACAACACGGTAGAAAAGCTCGCCATCTTCATTTCTGCAAAGTGCATTGGCATAAAGCCGCTCCCCTGCCGCTACGGTACGGCCGGAAACTGCCGATGTGGCAGATGCCTCCGACATCAAATTTTTGGGGACGGAGGATACCACATACAACTGACAGCTAAAATTATCGCAGCCTTCCACCAAATTACCGCTGCCGAAATGGATCAAGCCCTCAAAACTTGTCCAACTGTCATAGTAATCCGCAAATTCTTCAATGGTACAAATCATTGCTTTACTGGGGTCGGCATTGAAGGGCGTTATAAAACCTTCTGTAAAATATACGATACCGTCCAGGATGGCATGGATCACCGTTACATGGCCATACATACTGCCTGCGGCAGTAGATGTCCACTGGAAACCTACCATCAGATTATAAACATCACGGGTGCCACAATTAGAAACTGCGTTTAAAGCCTCCTCCAGGTTATAGGTAGAAACCGGATAACGCTCGCAAACATAGCCTTCACAAATATCGGCACTATTACTCAAGATGTCGTACATTTGATTGCCGTTATGGGTCACGGGACGACCCGTAACTCCCAGAAAATATAGCTCATAGCCTGCCATCATACCGCAATAACCGTGAAGGCTGCTGACGCCGGTTGCAGAAAGGGTCTTATAATAGACCGTGCTGATCTGCTGTGCAATGCGTTCATGTTCTTCATCGGTTGCCGCCGTTACACCCATGGGCATCCCGGACAGCAAAAGTATGAGGCACAGCATGGAAGCCAATATCCTCTTCAGCATACTGCACACTCCTATCCTTTATGGTTATAAAAACACAAATCCATGGCATTATAGCACTTCACATTTGATAAATCAATAGAAATGTTACAGTTTTGTAATCAAAAGGAAATTCTTTGTTGTTATTATATACATACATTCATAATTTCTATACACTTTTGTGCAGTTTTATAGTATAAAAATTCAATAGTGACATTTTCAAAGAAGTGTGCTATAATCATAAAACCATGAAATAAGTGAGGATTTTTACTATGTTTGGCGGTCTTTTTGATATGGAAAAGCCTTTTTGGCGATGGGTCGGTAAGATCCCGGAGATCATTGGGCTTTCATTTTGTTGGTATATTTGCTGTATTCCTTTGATTACCATTATCCCTGCCTCCTGTGCATTATTCGATGCTGTAAGCCGTACCCTGATGATGGATGATAAGGGCTGCTTCAAACGGTTTTTCCGCTCCTTTGTACGGGAATTGAAGCAAGGCATCCCCCTTACCATCGTGTGGCTCATAATCGGTTTTGTCACATTCTTAGGTAACCAGATCCTTTTGGCCGATGCCCAAAACAACTCCGTTTTCGGTTCTTTCTCTGCGATCCATCTGATCCTTTCCATCATGATGATCGGCTATTTAAGTTGGCTTGTACCTCTGCAGTCCCGTTATAACAACAGCTTCATCGGTCTGCATGTCAATTCTTTTAAGTTTTTCTTGGGTAGACTGCCCGGTAGTGCTTTGATGATTTTGATTTCTGCCGGCATTGTGATTCTTTCCATCATTCATCCCTACACCTATTGCCTGCTGGTTTGTGTGCCTTGCCTGATCGCCATTTTCCACAGCCTCGTCGTGGAAAAGGCTTTCCAGATCGCATTTCCTCAGGATTACGAGGATGGTTTGCCGGTTTATACCGAGCAGGAACGAATCGCCATCCGCAAAATCAAAAAGGCCAAGCAGGAAGAAGCTGAAGCCGCTGAAAATGAATATTAAACTATTCCCGGTTTGCACTGCAAACCGGGAATTCCTTATTTATAGGAGATATAAAAAAATTTGTGTTTATCTTACGATTATAATATACCACATCGTAGGGGAGGGTCTTGACCCTCCCACCGGCAAATGTTTGCATTTTCCGGATTTTCGCAAGAAAATATCATGTTATTGCCTGCGGCAATCGCAATTTTACAGCGGTAAAATTGCCGGGAGGGTCAAGACCCTCCCCTACAATTTAAATTTATTAGTATGGTAAATTTCAATTTATAGCAATTTTCAATTTCTTTTTATGGTGCAGTATGATTTTGGGTGCAGATCGTTTCCACAACCTGGTTTACATAATCCTGGCACTCTTCCTCTGTGGGTGCTTCCACCATGACCCGGACTACCGGCTCTGTGCCGGATTCCCGTACCAAAATGCGTCCCCGTTCACCCAATGCCTGACTGACCTTTTCAACAGCCTCCTGCACCACCGGATCGTTTTGTGCCGCCGTTTTATCCTTTACACGGACATTTTGCAGGATCTGGGGGTAAATGGTGAGCCCCTTACAAAGCTCACTTAACTTCTGCTTCTTCGCCAGCATCACTTCCATCACCTTCAAACTGGTGAGGATGCCATCGCCGGTATTGGCGTACTTGGATATGATAATATGACCGCTTTGTTCTCCACCCAGTCTGCAATTGTTTTGTGCCATATATTCATAGACATACTTATCGCCCACTTTTGTCTTGGCATATTGGATCCCGACTTCATCAAAGGCTTTATACAGGCCGAAGTTGGACATCACCGTAGTCACCACCGTATTGTTATCCAGTTGTCCACGCTCACGCATATAGTTACCCAAAACATACAGAATATGATCTCCACTGACCACATTCCCCTTTTCATCCACGCACAGACAACGGTCGGCGTCACCGTCGTAGGCAAAGCCTACATCCAACCCTTTTTCTTTTACCAACGCCTGCAAATGCTGGATATGCGTCGATCCCACATCCCGATTGATATTCAGGCCGTCAGGCTCAACACCTAAAAGATATGTCTTTGCTCCCAACGCCTCGAAAATTGTTCTTGCCATATTCCAGGACGCACCGTTTGCACAGTCTAAACCGATCCGCATACCCTTAAATGAGAACATCCCCAGGGAAATCAAATATCCGATATACCGGTTTCTGCCTGCCACATAGTCAACGGTTCGTCCTAACCCGTCTTTTTTGGCAAACGGCAGCTTATGTCCTCCGTCCAGGTGGGCCTCGATCTCATCTAATACGGACTGCTCCATTTTCTCACCACTACTGTTTAACAACTTGATACCGTTGTCATAATAGGGGTTATGGCTGGCAGAGATCATCACGCCGCAATCAAAATCCTCCGTACGGGTCACATAACTGACGGAAGGCGTAGTGGTTACATGGAGCAAATAGGCATCTGCACCGGATGCGGTGATACCTGCCGCCAAAGCATATTCCAACATATAGCCGGAGCGACGAGTATCCTTGCCGATGACGATCTTCGCCTTTTCCTGCTCCTTATTTTTTCCGTAATACCAACCTAAAAATCTGCCGATCTCATAAGCATGATCTGCCGTCAAATCCACATTGGCTTCCCCACGGAAACCATCTGTTCCAAAATATTTTCCCATACAATTACACCTTTTCCACAATTTCATCCTGATTTTTATAAATACTGTTTGCCGGGATCACACCACGAACACTGGATCCGGGATAGACATTGGAATTTCTGCCAATGACTGTACCGGGATTCAGCACACTGTTACAGCCTACCTCCACGAAGTCCCCTAACATGGCTCCCACTTTCTTGATCCCCGTAGGAATCGGTGGCTGGGTATGGATTGTCACAAGGCTCTTATCGGATTTTACATTGGAGGTCAGCGAACCTGCTCCCATGTGGGATTTATATCCCAAAATGCTATCACCTACATAGTTATAATGGGGCACCTGCACACTATCGAACAAGATCACATTTTTCAGTTCCACAGAATTACCAACCACACAGTGATCCCCCACCAAAGCTGATCCGCGGATAAAGGCGCCGTGTCTTACCTCCGTGCCTGCACCGATAATACAAGGGGCTCCCAAAAATGCAGTTGGGGCCACTACGGCGGTTTTATGCACCCAGATATTTTCCTGAACTTCCTCAAATTCATCCCGGGGCAACTGCTCTCCGATCGTCTTTATCATATCGGAAATTCCTTTCAACGCCTCCCAGGGATAGGTAAAACCTCGAAGATACTCCGACGCTCTGGTATGCTCTAAATCATACAATTCTACAATCTTAATCATATACATTCCTTTCCGGCACAAAGCCAAAACTTAGCTGATTATAGCACACAGTGTTGAAATATGCAAATATTTTAGCGAAATATATAAATTCTCACAATTCTGTATATGCTACCATGTACTATTTTGTGCCGGAATACGAAAAAATCCCCTGCACATTCCTGTGCAGGGTGATTTTTACATATTGGATTTAATAGACGAGATCAGAATGTCACCGGCCACCACACGGTCCTCTGCGGCAAAGCCGTCCACAAAATTATCGGAATAGAGAATTTGAGCATTGGGAGGAAATTCCTCATCCCCTGCCCAAACTAAGATCTGCATTTCATATCCTCCGATCAGGTGGAAACGATAACCTGCATCACCATGCTTGACCGCCTCTGCACCCATGGCCTCCGACGCTTTTCGGAATGCATCCACACGGGTACCGAAAGTAAAGGCCGCACGGGTCAGGACACGACCGGTATAGGGTTTGATATACAGTTCTCCCCAGGGCATTTCCCGGAAAGTCAGCCAATTACCGGCGGCAGTAACCGTCTTACCCTCCAACAAATACCGCAGAAGGAATGTCTGGGTAGGCAGAGGGGGAATTTTACCGCCATCTACGGCACGAATGGCATAGTCCGGATGGCTGATGGCATAATTGACACCTAAAAGGTTTACATAAAACTCTTTTCCGTCCCATGTGACATCAGAAAGACGATTTGCCGCCTCTGTGGGATCCAGCTTGGTAAACAAGCCTTCATAATAGGAAAATGGTACTTCTTCTTTATTATTTTCGATTTGCATTTTTAATACTCCTGAATGGAATTAGGGAACAGTCGGCTATCCGTATGGGGCAGGAAACAAGCTGCCACGAAGCTATCCATATAGCCGGGGTATGTGGAAAGTTCCAGATAGGTCATATTGGCGGCAATTTCGTGGCATTTTTCGATTGCCGCGTTACTCATGGCCATGGCATAGGAACCGGTCAGGCTGGAATTTCCGATATATTGGAATTTTTCCAGTTCCACATCCGGAAACATACCGATATTCACCGCATTTTTCATATTGATACCGGAACCGATACCACCGGCAACATACACCTTATCGATACAATCCACGGTCATATCCACAGAGGAAAGCAGTGTATCAATGGCAGAGAAGATAGCGCCCTTGGCACGGTTAAAGTTATCAATATCCACCTCGTTAATGGACACTTCCCTACCGGTTTCCGATTCTAAGGCGGTGGCGATCACATAACGGCCCATGCCGTGCTGATCCCGCTTGATTCTGTCACCCTCACGGGAGAAAAGGCCCTTTGCGTTGATAATGCCACAACGGAACAACTCGGAAATAATGTCAATGATACCGCTTCCGCAGATACCTACCGGTTTTTGTCCATCTTCGCCAACGATAGTCAAGGTAGGTTCCATGGTAGCACAGTCAATGGTACAAGCTTCGATCGCACCGTCGGTAGCACGCATACCGCAGGAAATATCGCCACCTTCAAAGGCAGGACCGGCAGAGCAGGCACAGCTCATCAAAAACTCCCGGTTACCGAATACCAATTCGCCGTTTGTACCCAAATCGATAAAGAGGCTCATTTCGTCCTTATCCCAAATCATGCTGCTGAGTGTACCGGCGGTAATATCGCCGCCCACATAAGAGCCGATATTGGGTGCAATCACCACAGAAGCATGGGGATTGGCAGGCAGTTTCAGGTCACCGGCAGTTAAGTCCTTCCACGCAAAAAAGCTGGGGATATAGGGATCCATTCTGACCGGGTCACCGGATACACCCACAAGCAAATGGTTCATGGTGGTATTGGCGCCGATGGCCAGACGCAAGATACTCTTTGCAGAAATGCCCACACTACGGCAGAGGTTTGCAATAATGGGGGTCAGGGTCTCCTTAATAATGGCATCCTGGAGTTTTTTCTTGCCACCTGGTTTGCTTTGTTCAATGATACGGTTGATCACATCCGCACCGTATCGGATCTGTCCGTTACCGGAAGAACCCTTCGCCAGCAATTCTCCGTTTACAAGATCCAAAAGAACCATCGAAACGGTCGTCGTACCAATATCGATGGCACAGCCTACGATTTGATTGTCGGTATATTCGCAGATGTCCATGCAAAGGAAGGTATCTCCACGCACCTCGCCTTTCACACACACACGGAAATTGTTTTCACGCAGGACGGTTGCCATCTTTACCATAACACAATAGGGCACTTTCACATTCTGAATATCCCCATTGGCGGCCTGGATCGCCCAGGTCAATCGCTCAATATCCGGCATGGTATCGCACTCGTTGGGGGCATCCATTTCCAGCCTAACCGCACAGAAGGTATTGGTAAAATCGATACCACCGTTTTCCATTTCTGCCTTGGCATTTTCAAAAATAGCCACTTCCTCGGGAGAGGAAAGGTCGGCAGTTTTCATCCGGCTTTGGTAGGCAGAGGCAATATCCGGCACAAAAACGGTACAATCCCCCACGACCTTGCTGTTACAGCTTAAACGCCAACCGGCTTCATATTCCTCGTCGGTGATATGACGGGAGGGGATGGTATCCAATTCACCCTCAATGAGCTTTACGCGGCATTTGCCGCACGAGCCGTTACCGGAACAAGGCGCATCGATAGCTACATTGGCACGACGAGCCAGTTCCAGCAAGTTATCACCGGCGTTACATTCAATTTCAGTAGGGTTTCCACCCTCAATTTGGAAAATTACTTTCATTCTATATATCCTTTCGGGTATTTGCATAGGTGAGGCGGGAGCAAGCCCCCGCCCTACCTTTATTGATTACATCAGGGGATCCATGCCCAAAACGGGATGGTTCTTCTCTGCCAGCCAACCATACAGCTCTTCACAATCGCAGGTGACGGTTTCATCGGCGATCATGTCGGTAAAGTTGTCGATACCCAGCAGTTCCTTTGCAGTAGCATTCAAACGCTCTGCCACATCGTCCTTCAATTCCTTGGGCATCCAAACGATTCTGCCGATACCGCCTTCTGCGGATACGAACTTCTTGGATGCAATGAAGTGACGGCCATGACCCATATAGCCAGGAGTCTGGACACCGCCGCCGGTGCAGGATGCCAGCTCACCAAAGGTCATACCGGAGGGAGTCATACCCTTATACTCACGGTTGACAACGATCACACCGTTGGATACCGGCTCAATGCCGCAGATACACTCGAAGCAGCCGCAGGAGGTCATGGGATCTTCCAAAATGGAATACAAAGTAACAGTTTCCACAGCACCGTGGGTCGCATCCTTAATGGCCTTATCCACAGTGGCAAACCGGCCGGTACGCTCATCGGTACAGCCTTCCTTGAAGATGGGCTGACAAGGACCGCTGGGATCCAGCTCATTGGTTGCCTTAGCATCCAACCAGGAAACAGCACCACACAGACCCAAACGCTCGGGAGTGACCACACAGCAGTGGGCAGGTGCAAAGGACTGGCAAAGGATACAAGTATAGTAACGATCCACAGACTCGTCGGTCATAGAGGCCAGACGGTCATCTCTCTGGGCGTAACGGGGCATTGCGATCTCGTCACGGAACTTTTCGGCCTCGGCAGCATCGGTGATCAGGGTGATCTGGCACTTGTCAACGACCGCATCAAATTCGTCCATGATCATAAAGTACAGAACTTCTGCAAAGTCCTTGACCTTCAGGCCGTTTTCAAAAGCAGCATTGCTGACACGGACACGAACCTGATTACGCTGACCGGTGTGCATAACACCTTCCATGTAGTTAAACCATGCGTGGAATTTACGCTCAATAACGGATTCAAAGTCCACCTGCATCTTCTTGCCGGCAACTTCCACATAAGTAGCCAGTGCCAGATCTTTGGCATCTGCCAAATCAGGACCGATGACAGTGATCTTGTGATCTTCAATTTCAGAAAGATCACGCATTACCACCAATTCTGCGGTGGGATTCTTGGAGGACCAGAACTCATTGTGCATATCAGCCTTACGGATGATCTCACCCTCAAATGCAGCAGCAAAAGCTACGGGAATGGGCAGTTCCTTCACTTTGATCTTGATATTTCGCAGCTCCAGGGACTTCTTCACGGTCTCATTGTGGTCACAGACAGACTCCAATGCACCGGGAACCTGATTTTCGCCCAGGTCCACATCCACGATCACCGGGAAGCCCAATGCGATCGCACCGGCACCGGCAGAAACAACCACTTCATTCAAAGCACCGAAGGTGTTAACGAATGCAGGAACACGGTTTTTGGTGTATTCCAGCAGACCGCCCAGATCACCGGGAGTCACATTACCAAAAATCAATGCAGCACGGATAGCAACCGTGACAACATGGATCACGCTGGTCACATCATGACCCAGAGGAATGACGCGGAATTCAAGACCCATCTTGACGCCGCCTTCCATGCACTGCTCGATCACATCGCCTACCATGAAGGTCATGATACCCTTGGACTGGTAGTCCTTGACCACTTTTACAACATCCTCGGCATTGTCCGCCTTACCCAGCACAACAGCCACGCCGGGAATATCGCCGGTAACCAGCGGCACACCCAGAGAGCGGATGATGGGATCGGGTACGAAACCGATGCCGGATTCATTTTCATAAGGATTGCCGCCTTCCACATACTTAAGACCCTCGATGATTTCTGCACCGACGGCAGTGGCAAGACCGGCATTGAGTGCCTGACCCAGGTCTTCCTGGTTGGTAATCAGGCTCTTCAGCACACCCACGCAAGCGGTCAGGTCGCCCAAAGTCTTGACCTTCACACCGGTGGCGGCATAAATGGTGGGGAAACAATAGGCGGTATCGGGGAATGCAATCTCCTTATCTGCACCATATTTTGCAATGGCACCATTCACAGCACCTTCCGTCAGTCCAGCGACAGCATTGGAGCCGGCATAGATAAGATCAGTTAATACGCTCATAATTTTTCCTCCTAAAATTTGATACATTTATATAAAGCCATTTGGCTGAATATACGATTTTAAGTGTTTTTGTAATGCGGCGGCGATGTAGTAGATGGTTTCATAGCGGACGAATTGCAAAATATTTTCATCCCACAAAAAGGTTATATCCGGTGGGAATTCTTCATCCCCGAAATAAAATTTCAGTTCCACGGGAAGACCGGGGAAGATTTCAATTTCCGCTCCCATATCTCCCATATCCACCATTTTGCCGCCTATTTTCAGGCATTTTTCCCGGAATAAATCAGGTTTTTTATGAATCATATCCGAAAGCTCCCGGGACTTCATCATCAGTCCGTTGCCCCGGACGAAAACACCGGGCAGGCTGCTCACCGGACAAAACCTGCCGGACGCTTTAGCATCCGGTTTGCTGTCACAAAGCCAGTCAAAAACAGAAAGTGTTTCACAAAAATCCGCTTTTACCCCGTCTACGGTGATTGCACCGCTTTTCTTTTCAATGATCGTTTTCATCCCGAAAAACCGGGTTTCCAGATACTCTCCCCTATCCGTTATACCGGTTTTTTGGGACAGTATCGTCATATCGTAACCGCAAAATCGCTTCATGGCATTTTGCAGAGAAATTTCATAGTTAGATTTCATTTTTAGGCCAGCCTTTTTTATGACCATAGATTGCGGCGATCAGCATACCGATGCCCCAAGCGGCAGCAAGTCCAGCCATGACATACCACGCACCGTCTTCCGACGAATAGAGCCATACTGCACCAATTGCAAATAACACTGTAAAAATCTGGCTAAACACGATAAAAAAGCCGGTTCTTACCCACAGTTTGATTCTCTGATTCTTCACGGTCAGGTGAAATACACCTTCCAATATGATTTCAAAAATGAGTTCCATGAGAAATTCCATGTAAGTATCCTCCCCGCAGGGCAAAGGCTTCTCGTTCGCACAGGCTTCTCCTTGTGGAGCAGGCTTTGCTCTCAAAAAAGCAAAGGCCGGGAGGGGGAGCGATGGGAGCGCCGCCTGTGGCGGGATAAGCGACCAGAGCGAGTGGCCGTGGTCGGCAGATGACGATGCCGCTCCGTCGGCAAGGAAGATGCCGGGTACCACAACAGGAACACGCTTAATACGAGGTTAAAAGCTAAAAATAGCAAACGCCGGGAGGGAGGTAACTCTCCCTCCCGGCTTTTTATAACGGGATGCGATATACTATACTCGCTTACAGATCCAGGTAGGAATCGGAGTACAGAACGTGATTCTTGAAAATGTCACAGGACTTGATGGTTTCCATCAGGCGCAGATCGTTGGGGTTGACAATAGCGGAGGTCAGACCCTGCATCATACACATAGCAACCAGAGCGGAGTCCATGATGGGACGGACATTCTTGGGGCAGCCGTTGGAGTTGTTGGACAGACCACCGGTGGACTTCAGGCCCTTGTCGGAGAACATCTTGATGGCTTCCAGAACTTCCATCTGCTTATCCTGCATACCCTTGACAACCAGGAACAGGGGGTCGAACCACAGGTCGGTAGCTTCCATACCCAGGCTCAAGCCACGCTCCAGCATGTTATCACAGTGGAGCATACGCTCTTCGTTGTCCTTGGCGATACCGTCAGCGGAACACAGA
>JAZRRA010000088.1:0-1803 GCA_045650305.1 Faecousia sp. | reverse complement strand
GACATCCTGACCTTCACCGCCGGTGTTGGCGAAAATGGTCCTGAAACCCGTCAGATGATCTGTGACTACCTGGGCTTCATGGGTGTCAAGCTGGATCCCGAGGCTAATAAGGTTCGTGGCGGCAAGGAGAAGAAGATCTCTACTCCCGATTCCAAGATCGAAGTTTGGGTCGTTCCCACCAACGAAGAACTGATGATCGCTCAGGATACTGCTGAGCTGGTCAACGCAGCTAAATAAGTGCGAATTTGATGCCGTCGCCCATGGGCGGCGGCATCTTTTTAAAAGGAGAAGCTTATGGAATCTGTTTCTGAACGCTTTTTACGCTATGTAAGCTACAATACTCGTTCCGATGAATTTTGTGAGAATTGTCCTTCAACAGAGGGGCAACGGGTTTTGGGCGATCGTTTGGTGGAAGAAATGCAGGCGATGGGGATCGTGGATGCCCACATGGACGAAAACGGGTATATTTATGGTACAGTCCCCGGTGATCCGAATCTTCCCACCATTGGCCTGATTGCCCACATGGACACCGCCCCGGATATGAGCGGTGCGAATGTAAAACCCCAGGTGATCTGCTACAATGGCGGCGATATTTTGCTTAATAAGGCAGAAAATATCATCATGAAGGAAGTGGAGTTTGCTTCCCTTGCTGCCGATCGGGGGAAAACTTTGATCGTTACCGACGGCACCACACTTTTGGGGGCGGATAATAAAGCCGGTATTGCAGAAATCCTGGCTTGTGCCCAGTATCTGCTGGAAAATCCTGTGCCTCATGCTACCTTGAAGATTGCCTTCACCCCGGATGAGGAGATTGGCAGGGGAGCGGATTTGTTTGATGTAGCCGGTTTTGGAGCCCAGTACGCCTATACCGTAGATGGGGGTGCATTGGGAGAACTGGAGTATGAAAACTTCAATGCCGCCGGTGCGAAGATAACTGTTTTTGGCAGAAATATCCATCCCGGCTCTGCTAAGAATCAAATGGTCAATTCTCAGTATATTGCCATGGAGTTTCACGGACTTTTGCCGGTTTCCATGCGTCCCGAGCATACCGAAGGCTATGAGGGCTTTTACCACCTGATTGGTATGCAAGGCGATGTGGAAAGTTCTTGCCTGCGGTATATTATCCGTGACCACGATATGGGAAAATTCCAGGCTATGAAAGAGAAAATGGGAGATATTGCCGACTTTTTGAATAAAAAGTACGGTGATGGTACTGTTTGCCTTGAAATTAATGACAGCTACTATAATATGAAGGAAAAAATCGAACCTTGCATGTATGTGGTGGATCGGGCAAAGCAGGCTATGGAGAATGTGGGCATTACCCCCATTACCGTACCCATTCGCGGCGGTACAGACGGTGCAAGACTTTCTTTTATGGGTCTGCCTTGTCCCAATCTGTGCACGGGCGGCGAGAACTTCCATTCCAGATTTGAATTTTTGTCGATCGAGGCGCTTGACGGCGTGGTCGACATCGTAGAGCGTATTCTGTATAACGCGGTAAAGGAGTAAGGCATGGCAAAGCTGTATTTCAAATACGGCGCGATGGGGTCGAGCAAGACCGCAAACGCCCTGATCACCAAGTTCAACTACGAGGAACGCGGTATGCACGTGTGGCTGATCAAGCCCGCCATTGACACGCGCGACGGCGCGGGCGTGATTCGTTCGCGCATCGGTCTTGAAGCAGAGGCGCAGATCATCGGCGCAGATACCGATATTTTTGCCGAATTTGCGTCGCACGGTGATTGCCACGTTATCATTGCGGACGAGTGCCAGTTCTTTACCGAAGTCGGAGGCCAAGCGGTC
>JAZRRA010000087.1:0-1555 GCA_045650305.1 Faecousia sp. | reverse complement strand
ACGGTGTTGAGCGAAACGACGGACATACCTATTTTGCACCGGATGAGCTGCTGAAGATGGACTGGTTATGCGAAAATGTGGATGGAGCTATTCCCAGCTATGAGGAATTATCGGAAAAGGCTAAAAAATTTGTTCGTCTGCAAGGAATTTACAGAGATGCAATTCCTCCTGAAAAAGAGGGGGTATTGCTGTGAAGCTGCTGCTTTTATCCGATCGGGAAAGCCCTTATTTATGGGATTATTATCAGCCGGGCAGACTGTCCCCTTATGACCTCATTATTTCCTGCGGAGATCTGAACTCACGGTATTTGTCTTTCCTTGTGACTATGGGCCGCGCACCGCTTCTTTATGTGCACGGGAATCATGATACTTCCTATTTGCATAGGCCACCGGAGGGATGTGACTGCATCGAGGACTGTCTATATATCTATAAGGGAATTCGAATTCTTGGGTTGGGTGGCTGTGCCAAATACAATGGAGGATATCACCAGTATTCAGAAAAGGAGATGCGCAGGCGAATCCGAAAACTGTGGTGGAAGTTAAAACGTGCGGGTGGCGTCGATGTAATCGTGACTCACGCGCCGCCGTTCGGATATGGTGACGGAGGAGACTATGCCCACCGCGGATTTGAATGCTTTTTGGAGCTGATAGACCGCTATCACCCAAAATATCTGATTCATGGTCATGTTCATATGAACTACGGCACAGATATTGTGCGGGAGCTTGAGTACCATGGAACCAAAATCATAAACGCTTATGAACGATATGAACTGACTATTTAGTTTCCGATAGAAGAAGCTTCAGAAGCAATGGGAGGGCTAAACCATGAAATTTCGAGAAACAATAAAAGAATTTTCTGTCATTACAGTTGGTACTTTGATTGTAGCAGCAGCAGTATTTTTCTTTATGCTGCCCAGTCATGTGTCGGTTGGCAGTGGCGCAGCTCTGGCGATGGTGCTCAGCAATTTTATCCCGTTGTCCGTATCTACTATCACGCTGATTATGAATGTTGGACTGCTGATTGTCGGATTCATTCTGATTGGCCCTGAGTTTGGCGCTAAAACTGTTTATTGTTCTGTATTAATGCCAATTATATTGGGTGTTTTTGAGGTGCTTTTTCCTGATTTTCGGTCAATAACTCAGGATCCGCTGCTGGATGTCATCTGCTACATACTGGTAGTCGGCGTAGGATTGTCGATCCTATTTTCCAGAAATGCATCTTCCGGCGGATTGGATATCGTGGCGAAAATCATGAACAAATATTTGAAGATGGAACTTGGAAAGGCTATGTCTGCGTCGGGTATTGCGGTGGCACTTTCCTCGGCATTGTGCTATGACAGCAAGACCGTGGTACTCAGTATTTTGGGTACATATTTCGGCGGTATTATGATCGATCATTTTATTTTTGGAATCAATATCAAACGGCGAGTTTGCGTGATATCCGGGCAACTGGAGTCCATTGTTCATTTTGTGATCCACGACCTGCATAGCGGAGCTACATTAAACGAGATCATTGGAGCCTACGACAGGACACCCAGAATGGAAATGGTGACGAT
>JAZRRA010000086.1:0-1941 GCA_045650305.1 Faecousia sp. | reverse complement strand
GCCATCTTGGGGTAGCCGGTAGTGCCGGAGGTGAACAGCATCAGCATGGGGTCGCTGCCACAGGGAGCGTCATCGGTGCGCTCGTAACGACGGCTGAACAGGCGGTACTCTTCATTGTAGTCGTGCCAGCCCTCCCGGTTGCCGCCTACCAGAATTTTTGTCAGATTGACACCGGCGGTCTTTTCTGCCAGTTCGATCTGAGAGGCGGTGTCACCATCGGCAGTGCACAGCACTGCACTGACATCAGCGGCCTGGAAACGGTACACAAAATCGTGTTCCATCAGCTGATTGGTGGCAGGGATGGCGATGGCACCCAGCTTGTGCAGACCCAGAATGGCGAACCAGAACTGGTAATGGCGCTTCAGCACCAGTATGACCCGGTCACCCCGTTTGATGCGCAGAGATTTGAAGTAGTTGGCGCTTTGGGAGGAGGCATCCTTCATATCCTTGAAAGTGAAGCGCCGCTCGGTCATATCGTTTGCGATGTGGACCATGGCCAACTTTTCCGGATCCCGGCGGGCAATGGCATCCACAGTGTCGAAGGCGAAGTTATAGGTTTCGGTATCGGCAAAGGCAACACCCTGCAGGAAACCGTTTTCATCCTCGTCTGTGTTGACGAATTTATGGCACAGCAGCTTCTGCACCGGCTTGCCCTTACGGCTCTGACCGATGTACAGAGGCTTGTCGGTGGTATCGGATGCCATGATCATGGACAGGAAAATGCAATCGTGTCCGTCAATGGCGATCATGCCGTGGGGGGTGGAGGATTTATAGAAAATGCTGTCGCCTTCCCGCAGGATCTCTTCGTGATCGCCGACACGGATGCGCATAGCGCCCTTGATGATCAGGTTGAATTCCTGACCGGTGTGGGTAGTGGTGTGGATCGGCTTATCCTGCAATTCAGCAGAATACTGATAGGTAACCCAGTAGGGGGTAGCCAGCTTTTTGCGGAACATGGGCGCCATGTCCTGAATGGTGATGCCTTCTTCGCTGGCGGTTACCAGACCCTTACCCCGACGGGTAACGGTATAGCCGGACAGTCTTGCGCTGTGACCTTCCAGAAGAACGGTAATTTCCACACCGAAGACCTTGGAGCACTTGTGCAGGAAAGTAAAGGGCAGATCTACAGTGCCGCTTTCGTACTGGTGGTAAAGCTCCTCAGAGATTTCCGTCAGCTCCGCCATTTTCTGCATGCTGTAACCCAAGATCTCCCGCATTTCCCGAATACGGGCTGCAATATCCATTAGCTGTGTGGAAGTATTTGCGTTGGTCATGGTTTTTCTCCTTCATGGTGAGAGATAGTCAAAATAAAAACGCCTCAAGACATAGCTTGAGACGAGCAAAATTATACCCGCGGTACCACTCAAATTGCAGTATAAACTGCCACTTTCAGACTCTAACAAGTCTTAACCTTTAACGCAGGTATACGGGAAAACTTACTGAAAACTTCAGCTTTCCGGCTCGGAAGGGATGGGTACTTAGATCAGGCTCTGCCGGCTTGCACCAAATGCCGGCTCTCTGCAAGATGCCACAATCTGACCGTCTTCGTCAAAGCTTTTTTATATTGTACATACTCTATCATGTGCGCACCAAAAAGTCAAATGTTTTTCTGTACAAAACACAAACTTTTTTTGATTTGGTTTTTGGCGGATTTTTCAAGCAAAAAAGCGTTGACAAATTGGATTTCGTATGGTTAAATGACTACATTATATAAGATAAAGACGCAGAAGGAAAATCTGCCTTTTCGGATACTGCTCCAGAGAGCCGGCGGTTGGTGTGAGCCGGTGCAAAAGGGATTGGCAGTCTGGTTCCTGAGTCGGTCTTGTGAACGCAAGTGTCAGTAGCAAGGCCCGGTTGCCCCCGTTACGGGATAGGACTTGTTGGAGTCTGAAGGGATTTCTCCATGGAGAAATAAACAGGGTGGTACCGCGGAAAATTTCC
>JAZRRA010000085.1:0-4540 GCA_045650305.1 Faecousia sp. | reverse complement strand
TGCAGTAGCCAGGGCCACCCATGCCACTGCCGTCGGGGCAGCCGCCCTGAATCATAAAGCCGGAGGTGACTCGGTGGAAAATCAGGCCGTCATAATAATTATGATTGCACAGGTCGATGAAGTTATAAACGCTCTGGGGTGCTTTTTCGGGGTACAGCTCGCCCTCGATAACACTGCCGTTTTCCATTGTGATCTTAAAAGTAGGATTTGCCATTTTAATTTCTCTCCTTCATTGCACGGTCGATCTGACGCTTGGCATCTCGCTCGGCCGCAGATTGTCTTTTGTCGTACAGCTTTTTACCCTTACACAGACCCACCTTGACTTTCACAAGACTGCCTTTGAAATACACACTCAGAGGAATCAGGGAGTAGCCGTCCTGCTTGACTTTGCCCAGCAGCCTCATAATTTCTCTTTTGTGCTTCAGGTCGTTCTTCACACCGTTAAAGAAGAATTCGCCCTTGATGCAGTAGCCGGGGCCACCCATACCGGTGCCGTCAGGACAACCGCCCTGGATCATAAAACCGGAAATGACACGGTGGAAGATCAAGCCGTCATAGTAGTTATGATTTGCAAGATCAATGAAGTTATACACGCTCTGGGGAGCGATCTCGGGGTACAGTTCACCTTCGATAACGCCACCGTTTTCCATTGTGATCTTAAAAATAGGATTTGCCATGTTAATATCTCTCCTTCATTGCACGGTCGATTTGACGCTTTGCATCCCGTTCGGCCGCAGATTGTCTTTTGTCGTATAATTTTTTACCTTTACAAAGGCCGACCTTGATTTTTACGCGACTGCCTTTGAAATATACACTTAAAGGAATCAGGGAATAGCCGTCTTGTTTGACTTTACCCAGTAATCGCATGATCTCCCGTTTGTGCATCAGCAATCTGCGAACCCGTTTGGAATCGGGGTTAAAACGGTTGCCGTGTTCATAGGGGGAGATGTGCATTTGATTTAGAAGAAGCTGACCGTCCTTAATACCGCACCAGGCATCCTTTAAATTCAAAGTACCCTGACGGATAGACTTGACTTCCGTACCGCACAACTCGATGCCGGCTTCCATTTCTTCTTCCACAAAGTATTCGTGGTATGCTTCCCGGTTTCTTGCCATGATTTTAATGCCTTGCTTTTCCAGAACGATCACCTCCCATTCCGAGATTTATTATAGCATAGTTGTCAAGTAAGTTTTATGACGAAAGTGGTATTTTATTTGATCAATGATTCAAAAAATAGAAAATCATATAATTGTTTGGTATCACGAAAGGAATAGTTACATAAATTTGTCATTTCTTCCGTGATCTCCGGATAGTTTTGTCGTCCCCAACCGGCAAAAGCAATGGGGACTTGTACTTTGCTTGCCATTTCCCATGCAGGCTTCATATCATCCACAACAAGAAGCTGGGAAGGGGATAGGTTATATTTTTCCATGATCCGGGTGAGGGGATATGGATTTGGTTTTCTTTGATGCTCCGGATAATCCCATCCGTAGATCTCGTCCGGCTGGATGCCAAAATGGGCTTCATAATCTCGGCGGATCGTTTCCGCGGTGGAGTGGGAAACAACGCACAGAAGTCCGCCTGCGGCTTTGTGACGCAAAATGATTTCCCGGATTCCGGGGAAGGGGGCAGGGGTGTGATCTTTAATGTAATCTTTCCAACCGTGGTATTCCTGATCCAGTTCTTCAACGGTAAACTGGTATTTTTCTTTACACATATCCACAAATCCCAGATGATAGCATCCTTCGGTATATTCCTTCAATGTGATGGTCGTACCGGGACGAAATTGATCTAAAATATAGCAAAAATAGGGGTAATTTACTGTTTCTTCACTTTGTACTACCGTATCATCGTGGTCAAGTACCAAACAAGGGAATTTCAGCATGGTATCCCGCCTTTCTTTTTTCGTATTATAACAAAAAATTTCTCATGATACAACCGAAAATTTCCACTGGACATTATAGAACAAATGTACTATAATGTAAGTGCAAGGAGGGGTGACGGTGCGGCAAACAATTTGTCCGGCAGATGTGATCAGTCTGTGCGAAGCCGACGGTCAGCTCAAACCGTTGCGGATTCGGTATCTGGACGAGGATCAGCAGTATCAAAAAATCGATATTGAGCAAATTCTCCGCCGGGATGTGATCAGGTTTACGGGAGCGGAGGCAGAGCAATTTTTGTGCAGAGCTACGGTGGAGGGAATACCGCGGCTGTTTTGGCTCAAGTATTTTCTGCGTAGTCATAGCTGGTGTATTACGGAAAAAATATATTAGGACTGGAAAAATCCGAAAGATTCTGTATAATGGGATTTAAGAAGAAAGGGGGAGCAAAATGGCAATTGTTACATTTTACCGGGGGCATCCCAATCCACCTAAGACGACGCAGGGAGCCCATTTGGGAGCAAATGCGATCATAACCTGTGATGGCAAGATCCTATTGGAAAAACGGAGAGATTGTGATCTGTGGGGATTGGTCGGTGGTGGCGTTAAACGGCAGGAGACGCCCCTGGAGGCGATTTCCCGGGAAATAAAGGAAGAGCTGGGAATTCGTATTCCTAAGGAAAAGTTCCGTAAATTAGGTGTCTATGGAGAGCCGGGGCGTATCGCGGCTTATCAGGATGGCAGTATATGGCGGATGGTGGTTGTGGTTTTTGCTTTGGAACTGGAGCAAATGCCGGAAATAGTGATCAGCTCCGAATCTGCGGATATGCGTTTTTTTAGTAAAGAAGAGCTGAATGATATAGAAATTGTGGTAACACACAGTGATATTGTAGAGGAATGTTTCTTGAATCTTTAAATATTTTCATTATAATTTTTGTGAAAATTTTTAAAAATATATTCAGTAAAAAACACCATTGAGTTTGAACACTTACATTCAGACTCAATGGTGTTTATCGTTATATGAGAATGTTAATATATTTCAATATACGGGATTATTTTACAGCTATGCCTTTTCAGGCATAGATCGTATTATGAACGGCACCTGAAATTCAGGTGCCGTATTTTTTTATTTTGTGTACTTCTTTTGCTGATAAATGCTCCAAAGCCGTGCCAGGGTAGAAATGATCAAAATACCAACGGCAATAGCGCCGGCAATGGAAATGGTTTGCATGGAATTGGAACTGAAACCATCCATATCGCCCACCAAAACACAGGCGGTACTGCGATATACACCGGCACCGGGGAGCAGGGGAATGATGGAAACCACCAAATAAGATATGGCTGGATATTTGCGAACACGAGCCATGATCTCTGCGTATGCAGCGGCAAACAGTGTTGCAATAAAATAAGCTTCGATCAGATCAAGTCCCCAATGATCAACATAGCGGAATAATGCCCATGTAAGACCACCGCCGAAGGCACAGAGGATCATGCCTTTGCCGTGTATGTTAAAGATGACGCAGAAACCAAAGCAGGCCACAATGGTGGTAATACTTTCCAACCAAATGTCGTGGAAAGCCGGTGTTTTGATTATATCCCCGCAACCGAAGGGGAGCAGGCAATTCCATGCTGCACCGGTTCCCAATGCGATGGCAACGCCGATCAGTAAAACCTGTACGATTCGGTTGATACCGGAATTGGTATCTCCGTATATAATATCCCGCAATGCGTTGGTAAACAGCAGACCCGGTACTAAGAGCATCAACGAAGAAATGATGATACCGTCGGTATTGTGGGCAAAGCCTAAGATGCGGTATATATAGGCGATCAGGGCGATAACAAAAGCGGAGGCGATGGTACTGAAAAAGGCGTTAACCTTCATAGAATCCAAAATGTATCCGATCACACCGGCCGCAAGGCCACAAAGAAAGGCACAAATTGCGTCGCTGACACTGCCACCATAAACCAAAATAAAGCCGGTACTGCACAAAATGCTTCCAATGATGTGAATGGGGAAAGAATAGCGTTTGCGTGATTTTTCCGCTTCTGTAACCCATTGAAGTGCTACCGCCGGATCAGGCTTTTCGGAGCATATTTTACGACTTAAATGGTTATACCGTTCCACAGAATCCAAATCGGTTCCATGATGTCCGATGCGACGCATACGGGTCAAAGGCTGTTGGGACTCTGTTTCCAGGCTGATGGTCAGGCAATTGGGAATGGCGAAAACTTCAGCCTGGATTCCGTAGGCGGCAAAAATACGGGTTACGGTTTCTTCCACACGGAAGGTTTCTGCACCGCTCATGGCAAGCAGATACCCCAGTTGGGTAGTGGCATCCAATAAACTGCGATAATCCATAAATTATTTTTTTACAAACAATACACCCAAAGTGCCGGGGCCGCAGTGGCAGGAAACTGTACAGCCGGCTTTTGTCCAATAGATATTTTCAAAATCGCCATATTCCTTCACTGCCTCAGCAACAGCTTCTTCGCACTCGGCAGATACGGGGGTTCTGGTGACAAACAAAGTGCCGCGATCCAGATCATCCCGGTTGCTCAAACGCTCTTTTACATAGGTGGCGAGACATTTGGCGTAATTGCCGCGCCACTTCTTCACAACGGACATTTTGCCATCCTTAACCTCATTACAAGGTTTCAG
>JAZRRA010000084.1:0-3935 GCA_045650305.1 Faecousia sp. | reverse complement strand
CGCTGTAAAATTGCGATTGCCGCAGGCAATAACATGATATTTTCTTGCGAAAATCCGGAAAATGCAAACATTTTCCGGTGGGAGGGTCAAGACCCTCCCCTACGATGTGGTATATTATAATCGTAAGATAAACATAAATTTACCATAAAATACGGAATCGTGGTGGATTATGAAACGAATTATCTGGAATGTATATGAAAAATTCCGCTGTATTGCGGAAAAATGTCCCGATAGCTGCTGCAAGGGCTGGGAGGTGGATGTGGACGCAGACTCAGCCCAGCGGTATCTTGCTATGGAAGGAAGTTTGGGCGACCGCCTTCGTCAGGTTTTGAAAACCGAGGATGGACAGTCCTACATGGTGTTGGAACATGGCAGATGTCCCATGTGGCGTCAGGATGGATTGTGCCGTATTCAGGCGGAAAAGGGGCATGATGCCTTGTGCCGGGTTTGTCAGGAATACCCCCGACTTTATATGGATTTCGGCGATTTTGCCCAGTGGGGACTGGAACTTTCCTGCCCGGAGGCGGCGAGACTAATTTTTGAAGGCTTGTCTGTCAGGCAAGAGGATGTACCCGGTGGCGAATCTCCGGAATATGACGGGGAAGTGATGGAGATCCTGAAAAAGAGCAGGGAAGAAGTATTGAATTTTTGGCACAGCACCCAACTGACTGTCCCCCGTGCTTTGGCGGTCATGTTGCTCTACGCCCATCAGGTCCAGTCTGCATTGGATGGGGGCGAATATGCAGCGTTAGAGGCAGAGACCTGCCTTGCCGACCTGACTCGATTTGCAGGAGATGGAGAGATCGGGCTGCTTATATCCTTCTTTCAGGAATTGGAAATTTTGACGGATACATGGCGTAATCGCCTGAATCAGCCTGAAAGCGGCAACTGGGATGAAAAACTCCGAATTTTGGCAGAGTACCTGATCCGCCGCTATTGGTTGCAGGCAGTGTGGGATTTTGATTTGGTGTGCCGTGTGAAGTTTATGGTGTCCGCTTGCATTTTGGTCAATGCATTGGGCGGAAACACCCTGGAAACTGCCCAGCTTTTCTCAAAAGAAATCGAAAACGACCCGGATAACCGGGAGGCCATTTTCGATGGTGCATATTCCCATCCGGCCCTCACCGATGCAAACCTTTTGGGCCTTTTGCTGTACGCGAAATGTTAGAGATGCCCGGGGGAAAAGAACAGTAAGCGTGGATTTCGGCGGTTTTCGGGATATAATGGATGTGTGGACGGCTTAGCGGCGTGAAAACGGAAAGTCTGGCTTGAAAAATGGATTCCACCTGCGGTTGAATTCTCCCTATTTAACCAGCAGTGTGTGTATTTTTGTCCCTCAAAAGGCCCCACCGGGGAAGGATTCCTTCCCTGATGGGGCCTTTTCATAGTGTTTTGGTTATCGGATTTTTTTGCCGTTTAGCACGGCCTCGGTCAGCTTATCGCCGTTGTAACGGAGCGTGAGCAGGAAAAAGGGGGCATCCTGCCACAGAAGATCCAGGAAAATTTGGTCACCTTCCCATTTGGGCAGGCTGGAAAGAAACTCCCGGCTGACCCATTTCAGCTCCCCTTCGTCGCAGTCTTTCAGCTGCCCGGTGAAGCCGTCGGCCGTGAACAGATACATAAATTCTCCGAAAAGGCTGTCGTCGCTTTCCAGCAAAAAGGTGACAACACCACGGCAGGCCCAATTGGTCAGGGTCAGACCGGTTTCTTCATAAACCTCCCGCAAAAGGCACTGATCGGGACTTTCTGTGCCTTCGAATTTACCGCCCACGCCGATCCATTTATCCTGATTGATGTCGTTTTTCTTTTTTACCCGATGGAGCATCAAAACCTGATCGCCCTGGGTGATATAGCAAAGTGTGGTATTGATCATGGAAATCACTCCTTTTTCTTATTATAACCCGTGATGGCCCAAAAGACAAGCGTGGCTCACTGTAAATTCCCGGAGGGGTTAAAAATTATCTTGCAAAATATGGCATATTTGTTAAAATAGTTTTTGTGAGAAAAATACAACAAGGAGAGAGAAAATGGACAAGTTTTTTAAAATCAAGGAACGGGGTTCCAGTGTGAAGACGGAGATCGTTGCCGGTCTTACCACCTTCTTTGCCATGGCCTACATTATTGTGGTCAATCCCAATCAAATAGTGGGTTTCAGCTTTGATGTTCCCGGTGTGAGCCGGATCTGGAATGCGGTGTATATTGCATCTATTGTGGCTGCAGTGATCGGTACGCTGCTGTATGCTTTCTATGCAAACTTACCCTTTGCACAAGCCTGCGGTATGGGTCTAAACTCCTTCTTCTTCACATCCTTTGTGTTGCCTCAGATCATTAACGGTAACGATGTGATCCAAGGTTATCAGGCCGGTTTGGCTGTAATTTTAGTGTCCGGTCTGGTGTTCTTGATTTTGTCTGTCACCGGTGTCCGCAGTTATATCGCCAGAGCCATGCCGGATTGTATTAAAAAGGCAATTCCTGCCGGTATTGGTCTGTTTATTGCTTTTATCGGTTTCCAGAATGTGGGTATTATTCAGGATAACCCGTATACACTGGTGCAATTTGTAAAGATCAACGGTGTCGCCTGGGCAGACATGGCACCTGCTATCGTGGCTCTGCTGGGCTTTATCATCATCGCTGTGCTGACAAAGCTGAAGGCGAAGGGTGCTGTGTTGATCGGCATTTTGTCCACCACTGTGATCTATTATCTGGCAACCTGGCAGTTGCCCAGCCTGGACATGAGTTCCGTTACTGAGCCTTTTAAGGATTTTGTGGACATCGGCATCACCGGCGTCTTTAAGGCAGAATCTTGGAAAAATGCCTTCTCCGGCCAGATGATCGGAAGCCTGTTCTCTGTGATTATGCTGATCATTACCTTCTGTATGGTGGATATGTTTGATACCATCGGCACTTTGTATGGCACTGCGTCCGAAGCCAATATGCTGGACGAAAAGGGTGATCCCATAGATTTGGAAAAAGCCATGGCTTGTGACTCTCTGGCAACCGTGGCCGGTTCTATCTGCGGTACTTCCACTGTTACCACATTCGTGGAATGTGCCTCCGGCGTCGCCGCAGGCGGCAGAACCGGTTTCGCCAGTTTGGTCACATCCCTTTGCTTCGCAGTGTGCTTGTTCCTTTCTCCTCTGGCAAGTATCATTCCTGCGGCCGCAACCGCACCGGCACTGATTTTTGTAGGCGTTTTAATGCTGAAGAACTTTGCTAAGGTGGATATGGAAGATATGACCAGCTCTGTGCCGGCCTTCCTGACCCTGGTGATGATGCCCCTGACCTATTCAATTGCCAACGGCATCGGCATTGGTTCTATTGCCTATGTGCTGATGAAGTTGGGTACGGGTAAATTCCAGAAAAAGGACATCACCGTTACGGTTATTGCTATTTTGTTTGCCTGCAAATTTGTATTCGGCACGATGTGATCCTATCGTCCCCGTGGCTTTTGCCACGGGGACTTGCTTTGTAAATCAAAATATGGTATCATACAAAAGCACATACCGTATCCTGAGTATGAGAAGGAGGCAACTATGAAAAAAATTCTGATTCCCATTGTGGTTACAGCGATCGTTCTGTTTTGGTTTGTGATATACATTGTGATGTTTATGACCCAATTGCCGTTGTTTTGGGGATTGGCTTTTGCCATGATTCCTTTGATTCTGTGTGTGATTATGGTTTGGGTGTGCATAGAACGAATTAAAGAAATTCAGGGAGGCGAAGACGATGATATTAGTCAATACTGATTACATCAGCGGAAAAGAATTGGAAATGCTGGGTCTTGTCAAGGGCAGCACCATCCAATCCAAACATATCGGCAAGGATATTGCCCAAAGTTTCAAAACACTGGTAGGCGGTGAATTAAAGTCCTACAACGAAATGATGAACGAAGCCCGGGCGTTGGCAACCAAAAGAATGGTGATGGAGGCAGAGGC
>JAZRRA010000083.1:0-10984 GCA_045650305.1 Faecousia sp. | reverse complement strand
ACGATGTGGTATATTATAATCGTAAGATAAACGGAAATTTATGCTTTTTTGGGGGTATTATTTTTCCTGGTAAGCAACAAGGCGACGGCGATGGCGGTGACGCCGCCGGCCAATTTCCCTAAGATCATAGCCGGTAACATTTCCGGAGCAAAGCCTGCGGTAAAGCCCAAATGGTCACCGAACACAAATGCCGCCGATACCGCAAAGGCAATATTCACTACTTTTCCCCGATCATCCATATCTTTGGTCATGCCAAAGGTGGCGATAGAATTGGCAAGGGTTGCAATTAAGCCTGCCGCGGCAGTTTCATTGACACCCAAAAGCCGCCCAAAAGCCATCAGGGGCTTTTTCAGCAATTTGGTAATCACAAATACCAGCGGAAATGCACCTGCCAGTACGATGGCGATGGTGCCTGCTGTCATAAATCCCTCTTCAATGGGTGCCATGCCGGGAATCAGGGTAAATCCCGTCAATTCCTCCACCAAAGCAGCCGTCAAACCCACGGTAATCAGGGCAATGATGCCTTTGCCAAACCAGGAAAAGCCTTTGATCATGGCCTTTTCCGCTTTCCACAGTCCCAATGCGATCAAAAGACCGATCAGCACAATGGGGATCAGGTTACGCAGTACCATTCCCACATCAAAGCCTGCTACCAAACCGCCGACCAAAATGCCCACGGGGATGGTCACGATGCCTGCCAAAACGCCCTTTGCCAAAAAGGGTCTGTCCTCTTCCCGTAAGATCCCCAAAGCAACGGGAATGGTAAATACAATGGTAGCACCCAGCATAGAGCCGCAGATCACACCGCCCAATGCCGCCGCATCGGCATTTTCCGTCATGGCCTTAGCCAAAGATCCGCCGCCCATATCGCAGGCCAGGATCGTACCGGCAAACATGGCAGGATCTGCCCCCAAAAAGCGATACACCGGCCCAGCCACCGGGGTCAGCAGATCGGCAAGAACCGGTGCCAATGTGATAATTCCCACCATAGCCAGCGCCAGGGAACCCATGGCCAAAATACCCTCTTCGTATTGTTTACCCAATCCGATCCGGTTACCGAAAATTCGGTCAAGAGCCCCCAGTATCGCAAAACCTGCCATCACAGCAATCAAAATCTCATGGATGGACATTTTTTTCCTCCTGATCCAAAATAGCCACCACAGCCGCATCCACCGGGGACTCCATACAAAAACGGGATGCTACCGTACCGGTGACCAACAAAACCTTATCCCCCGTGCCTGCACCTACCTGATCGGCGGCTACCACCTGCCCTTCCATGGTCTGCACCACCAAAAAGGTCTGTCCCATCAGGCAGGATGCCTTTCGGGTGGACCAAACCACCCCGGTTACTGTTCCGATTTTCAAATTTTTCCCTCCAGTATTTCCCGAGCCAACGGTGTCAGTATGGCTCCCGTACCCGGCACAGAGCCGGATCGTCGCATATTTCTTGCTTCCTCCGCGGTGATCAGCCGTTTTTGACAGCCATCGGTAAAAAGGATTCCCCAATTCTTCAATTCCCTCTGGGCAGAAGCCAAGGATGCCCCCAACGCCCGGTTTTTGGGACTTTTGGGAAGTCCCGGGGTATAAAGCACCACCGGAAGCCCCTGGGAAAGTGCCTCCAAAACATGCTCATCCCGAAAGTGCAAAAGCTGCCCCATAGTTAAGCTGCCAATGACCACCCCGTCATAAGGGCTTGCCTGCACATAGCTATATCCCAAGGGACACGGAGGCTCTGCACCGATGAGCAGTGCCTTTGTCATAGCAAGATCCTCCCCAGATCCCCTTTTTTCCAGCCGCAGGCGTTGGCCTCGTCGTAATCCAAATGCACAACGGTTTCAAATTCCGGGCTGACCCGCACTGCTACCTGATCAAATATTACGGGGCGTTCTGTATAGGTCTGTAATTTTACGATTTGCTTGTCCGTAATTCCCAATAATGCCGCCTTTTCCGGGGTCATGTGGATATGCCGCTGAGCGGCAATCACGCCCTGGGATATTTCCACCTGCCCCATAGGGCCGATCAAGGTAACACCGGGAGAATTTTCCACATGACCGGAAAGTCTGACCGGCGGTGTGATCCCCAAGGTTCTCCCGTCTGTCAGGGATATTTCCACCTGGGCTTCCTTCCGTTCCGGCCCTAACACCGCCACATTTCGAAATTCCCCTTTTGGCCCACGGACGATAAGCCGTTCCTTTGCTACAAACTGTCCCGGCTGAGAAAGGGGTCTTTCCTCCGTCAGTCTATGGCCAAACAACGCCTGACTTTGTGCTTCCGTTACATGGACATGGCGACCGGAGGCTTCCATTTCAATAAAGATCCGATCTATGATGGAATCCACTAATTTTTGCGTATCCATCTCCATCCCTCCTATTTTTGCATGGTTTTTTCCCGGAGCATCAGGATATAAAACATACTGCTCATTCGATTCATTGCCAGCAGAATATCCTGCCGTGTGGGATTGCCCTCCCCGTCACAAAATGCATCCACCGCCGCAAGTTCCCCACTACGGGTCATGGCTCTGAGGCGATTTAACAGCAAAACTGCCGTGCTATCTCCATATTCCGGCATAAAATGGGGAATTTGGTAGTATTCCTGGGGAAAATGGCTATGCCGCCGCTGTTCCTCTGCGGACAATCCGCACAACTGAAATTCCCCCACCGGCTCTTCCAGCACATCACAGCGGATCAGCTTTCTTGCCAAATCTAATATCTCCTGCAACTGCCCCCGGATATGGGGCAGTTTTTGCTGACAGAGCAAAATCTCCCCCTCCAAAGAATCCATAGCACCTCGAAAACGGATTCGGGGGTGATTTTTCGGGACTAAAACCTCTCCGTTCAAGTGGGTCATGTGTTCCGGTTTTTCAAAGACAACACCGCCGTTTATCAGTCGGTAGCTTTCCCGTTTTGCCTGATGGGCAGGCAAAATTTCAATTCGCCTTTCCATCAGGTAGTCCCTTGCCTCACTGGTGAGTACATCATTTTTCCCCAGATAAAACACGGCTTTTCCGTCGCGATTGCGGATATTATCCCGAACCTGCTCTTTGGTATAAAGCATTATTTTGCACTACCGGTGCTTTGATTGCCACGGCTGTGAGGCAGGATATTATCCACCTCCGTATGAGGTCTTGCGATCACATGGACAGAGATCAGCTCCCCCACCTTTTCCGCTGCGGCGGCACCGGCATCGGTGGCAGCCTTCACTGCACCCACATCACCCCGTACCATCACGGTAACCAAACCACCGCCTACCTGCTCTTTTCCCACAAGCTGGACATTGGCGGATTTTACCATGGCGTCTGCCGCCTCAATGGCACCTACCAAACCTTTTGTTTCGATCATACCCAAAGCATTTGTATTCATATTCCTGTTTCCTTTCGTCATTTCATTTTTCACTGCAATCTTTGCAGAATTTTCGAAGTGATCAGTTCCACAAGCTGTTCATCCACATTGAGATTACACCGGCTTTTTGGCGGTTCTTTCTGCCCCCATGCCACACGACGAATGTTAATGAGATCCAAGGGAGAAATGTTATTGGAGGAAGAACTGCCACCCACAGCACCACATCCCAAGGTCAGTGCCGGGAACAATCCCGTGGTCGCCCCGATACCGCCTAAGGCCGCCGGCGTATTGACTAAAAATCGGGACACCGGCACCTGCAAGGCAAATTTCCGTATCACTTCCCGATCTTCGGCGTGGATAGCAAAGGTGTGGCCACTGCCTTCATGGTTTAATACTTCGATAACCTTTTGAAGCACCGCATCTTCATTCTCCATCACAAAAAATGCCAGCACGGGACAAAGTTTTTCCATGGAATAGGGTCTGGTAGGACCTGCCTCCTGCTCCCGTGCCACCAGAACCTTTACATGGTCAGGCACAGAAAATCCTGCCTTTTGACCCAAATACACCGCAGTTTTCCCCACAATTTCCGGGTTCAATGCCCCATTGGGGCGGAACAGAATTTTGGCAAGTTTTCCTGCCTCCTCCTCTGTCATAAAATAACAGCCTGCCCCGGCGGCAGCTTTTCGCACCGCCTGCTCCATGTCCTTTTCGCAGATAATACTCTGCTCCGAAGCACATACCGTACCATTATCAAAGGTTTTGGATGCCACAATACATTCCATGGCTTTTTCCACATCCGCAGATTTGTGGATATAGGCAGGTCCGTTACCGGCACCCACGCCGATGGCCGGTTTTCCGGAACTGTATGCGGATCTCACCATTGCCGGGCCACCCGTTGCCAAAATCAGCCGGGTATAGGTATTGGACATCAACTCCTGACAGCCTGCCATAGCCGGTACGGTAAGGCATGATACCGCACCTGCCGGAGCCCCTGCCTTTTCTGCCGCCCGTGCCACAATGTTTGCAGCTTTCAAGGTGCATCCGATGGCCTTGGGATGGGGCGAAAACACAATGGAATTGCCGGATTTCAAGGCAATCATGGCTTTATAACAAACGGTGGATGTGGGGTTTGTGCTGGGAACGATGGCGGCGATGACCCCCATAGGCACACCGATCTGCCATAGTTTTTCCTTAGGATCTTCCTTTAATACCCCCACGGTTTTCATATCGCGGATCGCCTCCCACACATCATGGGACGCAAAAATATTTTTTGTTGTTTTATCTTTCACATTACCAAAGCCGGTTTCCGTCACCGCCATCTGGGCCAGTTCCCCGGCGGCGGCCTGAAAAGCCTTTGCCACGGCCTCCACGATGGCATCCAACTGACTTTGGCTCATACGACATAGCTTTTGTTGGGCTTCAAAAGCCTTCTTTGTCAAGCACCGTGCCTCCTGACGGGCTCGCAAATCCTGATCCAGTTCCATAGTACACTTCCTTTATATTGGATGATTGGCAACCTCTGCCACGCTGTCCCGAAAAGCAGCGCAGGCGGCTTCGCAGGCCGCTTGTGTCCCCGTCAGCAATCCTCCGCCGAAATTGGTTTCACTGGGAGGTGCGTATAGCTTGCAAAGGGTCACATCTGCCGCCTTTAAAGCACTGTCCATGGCATACATACTTTCCAAAGGGGGTGCGATCAAATAGGCAATGGCCGCACCCTCCGAAACACCGGCTTCTTTGGCAAGAAAAGAACCGGATCGGCTCACTGTATGGGCAAGATAGGGCACACCGTTTACTTCCTCAAAGCCCACCCGTTCCAAAGCGGACAGTGCCGCCTCCATACCACTACGGACAGCACCGGGGGTCACGCCTGCTAAAATGCCGATCACCTCCCCGGCATGGGGTGTGGAGGCATTGGCCGCACCTGCATAAAAACTGCGGCTGTAACAAACCTTCACATCTGCCGCTTTTGTGGCAGCATCCAAAGCAATATAGGTGGCATCGTCGCTGTCGGTTGTGAGCATAGCCAAACAAGGATACCCTTTTGGTGCTCCCAATGCCTTGCACAAGCTTTCCGATGCACTTGCCAAATACCGCACCGCCAAAACTTTTACCGGGATCATGTGGCCGCCTCCATGTTAAGGCCTACACCGGACACTTTTTTCTGCAGGATGGTTTCAATCAAGTCCGCCACATGTGCCCCGGCTTCCACCGCCGCCGTACCCTGGGCATGGGTATTGGTAACCACAGTCCGCTCCGACTCCAGAGAGCCGATATGGGGATGATAAGTCAGATAGACTGACATACTCTTATCCGTCACAAGCCCCGGTCGCTCCCCTACCAGGACGCATACCAGTTCGCAACCCAAAACATCCCCCACCGCATCCCCGGCACCGACCCGACAATACCGGACAAACAAGGGTTTGGGCGTATCGATCCCCCGCAATTTTAAACCGTCCTTGATCGCAGCGATACAGTCCATGGCATTGGTCATAATGGCGGCTGAGGACAAGCCATCCCCCACCACGATCTGCACCCGGGGTGTACCTTCTATGGCGGCACGGATCTTTTTCTGATTTTCCTCATCAAACCGGCGACCCAGATCCGGACGGGTCAAATACTCATCCTTGCTTTGGCATTTCGTTTGCACCGGCACAAGGCCATTTTTCTCCGCAAAATCCTCCGGCACCTGGGAAAATACCGCATCCTGCGCCGCCGCGTGGTCAGCACGAAAACGCAGCATGGTCAAGGTCTTATATCTTGCCCCGGCTTTACCGCATCCCAAACGCGCCGGGGTTCTGCTTTTCAGCCGCAGATACGCATCCCCTTTTTCCGCATTCTCCACAAGGTATAGTTTCCGCAGGTCTAACTGGGTGACATCCTCCACGAAATCCCCGTCATGGTAATGGGTCTGTGGCGGCTCAGGACCGGGATCCCGGGGTTTATAGTCACTCCCCTTCACCGCAGGCTCCATATTTTGCAGTAATTCTGCCACAAGGGCGCTCAGTTCCTCTTTATTCATTTCCATCCCCCTTTAAAACAGCAGGCTTGAGCCGTCGCCTGCTTTTTTCGTCAGCTTACCGTTTTCCACAAAGCCCATTTTTTCCAACCAACGCTGAAATTCCGGGATGGCTGTTTTTCCCGTGATCTCCCGAAGTGCCGCGGTTTCACGAAATCCCGTAGTTTGATAGTTCAGCATAATATCGTCACCGTGGGGGATACCCATAAAATAATTGCACCCGGCCATGGTCAGCAGTGCCGCCAAATTCTCAATAGAATTTTGGTCTGCCTTCATGTGGTTGGTATAGCAGCAGTCACAGCCCATGGAAATACCGGTGAGCTTGCCCATAAAGTGATCCTCCAAACCTGCACGGGTGACCTGACGGGCATCGTAGAGATATTCAGGGCCGATAAAACCCACCACCGTATTGACCAAAAACGGCTGGAAACGCTTGGCAAAGCCATAACAACGAGCCTCCATGGTCACCTGGTCGGTGTCATAATGGGCATTGCTGGACAATTCCGAACCCTGACCGGTTTCAAAATACATCACATTGGGGCCTTCTGCCGTACCCTCCTGCAAAAGCAGCTGTCTTGCCTCTTCCAGCGTTGCGGCAGAGAATCCAAATGCCTCATTCCCCATCTGAGAACCGGCAATAGACTGGAAGATCAGGTCTGCCGGCGCTCCATCCCGGACAGCCTTCATCTGGGCAGTCACATGGGCAAGCACACAGATCTGGGTAGGAATTTCCCAATGCTCCTGAATTTCTTTGAATCGGCGAAGAACCTTCCCTACCTGCTGGGGAGAATCGGTTACGGGATTTAATCCGATAACCGCATCACCTGCGCCGAAAGAAAGTCCCTCCAAAGTGGAGGCGGTGATCCCATCCGGGTCATCGGTAGTGTGATTAGGCTGCAGGCGGCAGGAAAGTGTCCCCGGCAAACCGATGGTGGTATTACAATGGGCGGTGACCGTCATTTTATTGGCACAGTAGATCAGGTCTAAGTTGCTCATGAGCTTACACACTGCCGCCACCATCTCCGAAGTCAGGCCACGACTGATTTTTCGAATATCCGCACCGGTTGTATCTTCATCCAACAACCATTCCCGTAACTCAGATACTGTCCAGTTTTGGATTTTACGATACACCGTTTCATTCACATCATCCTGAATGATCCGGGTCACCTCGTCCTGCTCATAAGGCACAGCCGGATTTTCCCGCAGGTCATGAAGCGTCACCGCGGACAGCACCACCTTGGCCGCCACCCGTTCTTGGGCGGTTTCTGCCCCGATTCCTGCCAGCTTATCCCCGGTTTTTTCTTCATTTGCCTTGGCAAGCACCTGCTTTAAATTGGAAAATGTGTAGGTTTTTCCCAGTAATGTGGTTTTCAGTTTCATAGGGTTTCCCCTTCCCCCTTTTTAGATTCCATAGTCGGATCAGAAAGCACTAAGGTTTTGATCACTACCGGAAAACAAGGTCCAACCTGCACCCCGATGTCCAAATAGCTTTCCGCACCGAATTTCAATTTATCCAAACACAAACACGCCGCCCCCGGCGGCAATATCATGGAAAGTTTTTGTCCCAACGCTTTTGCCATGTCCCCTTGCAAGCACACATATACCTCCCGGTTTCCAACACCCTTTGCAATAGCCTGCGCCAACGCCGATACTTTTTCATAATCCGGCCTTTCATAACCCGGCATTGCCAATACTGCGTTCTTTTCTTCTATGGAGGATATTTTTTCTGCAATCAACCGGGGAAAATCCGGGCTGTTTTGTTCCTCCCCAGTGAATAATAAAACCGGCAAATTCTTTTTCGGCAAGGTCACATTACGGCAAAATACCGTACTGCCGGAAAGTCGGGTGCTGTGACAACCTGCCCCGATCACGGTGGCACGGATGGTTTCTTCCCCTAAGCGGTAATCCCCCTGACAAAGCCTGCTTTCTCCAATGGCTTTTCCCAAAAGAGGGCCTAAATCCCCATAGGCAAAGGGGTCTTTTTCACTGCCGATGCAATCTGCCACACCTCCGGAAAATGAAAGGGTCACCGGCTCTGTGGGTGGTTTCCAGGAAGTGACTGCCTCCTGGGTGGAAAACTTCCCCAGCAATGCGGTTTCTTCTTTTTGTCCTGCGGCCATTTCCAGCACATCGCAGAGAACCTCCGTCACCTGCTTAAACTGCTCACGGGAAGGTCTTTCTCCCAAAGAAAATGGGACGATCCCTTGCAAAACCGGAGAAATGTAGGAAACCGTGCCCCGGTCATCCAGCTTTATAAGCCTGCCTCCCACATTCAAGCAACCGGTGCGGACAAATTTTCCCTCTCGAATCAGTGCCAAATTGCTGGTGCCGCCGCCGATGTCCATGTGCAGAACGGTTTTACCGGTTTTTTCCGAATAGCCCGTAGCACCTGCACCCTTTGCCGCCAAAATACTCTCCAGATCCGGTCCTGCGGTGGCTACCACAAAATCCCCGGCAAAATCGGATAGTGCCTGTAAAACCGTGGCGGCATTTTCCTTTCGGGAGGTTTCTCCGGTAATGATGATGGCACCGGTATCCACTTGTGTCCGCATGATCCCGGCATTTTCATATTCTGCCGTCAAAAGGCTACGCAGTGCATCTCCATCCACCAGGTTTTGTCCCTTTAGTGGGGTAAAATGCACCGGGCTTTTATAAAGAATTTCCCTTTCTGTAATGGACATTTCCGGCACAGCAAAACCGGATGCCTGATTTTCCACCAAAATGGCGGACAAGATCATCTGGGTCGTGGTTGTCCCTACATCCAACCCCACGGACAAAAGCCGTTTAGCCATGCCCCGTCACCTCGTTCAGGACTTTTTTGACCAATTCCGGCACAACCTTTACCGGGTTTGTTTGTACACAAGGGTCTTGCAACACGCTTGCGATAATTTTCTCCGTCTGCTTTCCCACTTCGCAAGGAGATACTCCGGCCGCCGCCAATGTTCCGGGCAAGTCCAGTTCTTTCCGCAAGGATATGAGGGCATTTTTTAGGTTTCGTGCCGCGACCCCATCCGCCGCACCGGAAATCCCTGCCCCTCGGGCGATCCGGGCATATTGGGGCGTGGCATTTTGTAAATTGATGCCGATAACCGCCGGCAACAAAATGGCATTGAGCCTGCCATGGGGTACATGGTACATGCCCCCTAAGGTATGGGACATGGCATGACACAAGCCCAAACCTGCCTCTGTAAATGCCATGCCGGCCATTAAGGATGCGGTATGCATCTTCAGGCGAACAGAGCGATCCCCTCTGTACGATGATGCAAGGCAGGAAAAGGCTATGGCAAAACTCTGACCTGCCAGGGCATCGGTAATGTCCCCTGCACCGGTTGCAACATAGGCTTCCAGTCCATGGGAGATCACATCGAAACCCGTATCGGCTATGAGTTTGGGAGGAAGTTCCTTTAAAAGATCATCGTCTAAAATTGCCATATCCGGTCTCAGCCGTTCATCCACCAGGGGATGCTTGACCCCGTCATGGGTTAGGATCGCAAAATCCGTCACCTCCGAACCGGAACCGGAGGTTGTGGGAATCGCTACAAAGGTGACCTCCAGCCCGGAAAAATACACCATAGCCTTGGCACTATCCAATGCACTGCCGCCACCCAACGCCACCACCGTATCCGGCACAAAACTTTTCAGTACCGCTGTTGCCTTTGCCACCTGGGTTATGGTCGGGTCAGGCTCTATATCGCTGTAAATCTGGATTTGTTCTGCACCGGATCCGTCTGCGATCCGGGATGCCACACCGTTTTTGGCAAAATAGGGGTCCGATACCATAAACAACCGCCGGCTATGGAGATCCTGAAGGGCAGATACTCCACCGGTGGCCACAAGGATCTGTGTTTTGCAGGAAAATTTCTTCATGGATTCACCGCCTTTTACATCCAGTATTTCCCGAACGAAAGAAAAATATCCCACCAAACAGACAGAAAAATCCCGGTTTGAAAATCAAACCGGGAAAATTTTGCATTTCTCATATTTTTGTTTCGGTGTGCTTTTGCAAAAAATACCCTGACCGAATCGGTCAGGGTACATTCTTTTACACTTGCGTGGGGACTTCGTCCTCCTCCACTTCGGAAAGTTCCACCTTCAATTCGTTCTTGGGAATCAGGAAATGACGGGTGGCAAACAGACCTGCAATACAAGCTACGCAGGCTAAGTTGCTCCAGGGATTTTCATGGTACAAAATAACCTGACGGGCAATCGCCACGATCAGCACTTCAATGGTATTGGCAGGCGTCAGGTCAACCAACATCCTTACAAATTCCAAACCGACCACAATCGTCAAAATATTGTGCAGGTATGTATTGACGGAGTTAAAATAGTCCGCCACCGTAAACATACGGTAAAATTCCAGTCCCAGCACACCCAACAGCACCAAAAGGGTCACGTAGGCAATTGCCCGTTCGATAATATGCAGCACTTTATGAATGAATGTTTCCGGTTTTTTATGCATAACGGTTTCTCCTTGGGAATATAAATTTTTGTTTATCTTACGATTATAATATACCACATCGTAGGGGAGGGTCTTGACCCTCCCACCGGAAAATGTTTGCATTTTCCGGATTTTCGCAAGAAAATATCATGTTATTGCCTGCGGCAATCGCAATTTTACAGCGGTAAAGTT
>JAZRRA010000082.1:0-8946 GCA_045650305.1 Faecousia sp. | reverse complement strand
CTGCTGGTGGTTCGTCAGAACTACTGTGACCGTGTGGTTTTGAAGGATGCGGTCCGTCAGTTCGATTTCATCAATGCCAAAATGCTGGGCGTGGTCTACAACTGTACCACAGAAGGTACCGGTCGTTATGGCAAGGGCTATTATAAGAAGTACTACCGCCGTTATTACCGTAACTATTATAACCGCAGTTACAGACGGTACGAGGGTGCTTATATGAAGAAAGCTGCAGAAGCAGCCCAGCAGAACAAGCCTGAAGCAACAGCAGGACGGAAAAAATGAGTATGGTGACTGATTTTCACAGCCATGTCCTTCCCGGTGTGGATGACGGAAGCAAAAACCTGAATGATTCCATTGCTATGCTGCAAATGGAGGCAAAGCAGGGTATTCGTCATGTGGTGGCAACCCCTCATTTTTACGCACAGCACGATAAACCGGAAAAGTTCCTGAAAAAAAGGGCGGAAGCGGAAAAAATCCTCCGTAATGCCATGGCATCTAAGAAGGATGTTCCGGAGCTTACGGTGGGTGCGGAAGTCTATTATTTCAACGGCATTTCCGATTCCGATATTCTTTCGGAATTGACAATTGGTAAAAAAAGGTATATTCTGATAGAGATGCCTATGTCCGAATGGACGGACAGAATGTATCGGGAATTGGAAAATATTTGGATCAAGCAAAGCCTGATGCCCATTATTGCCCATGTGGATCGCTATATTGCCCCTTTTCGCACCAACGGTATCCCCAAAAAACTGGAGCAAATGCCGGTGATGGTGCAGGCCAATGCGGGGTTTTTTCTGGAAAAGTCCACAAGAGGCATGGCAATGCGTATGCTTCGTCGGGGACAGATCCAGTTGTTGGGTTCGGATTGCCATAATTTAACGGATCGAGCCCCCAATTTGGGAGATGCGATCAAATTGATCGAGAAGAAGTTTGGTCCGGATATGATTTCCCATATCCAAGGCTGCGAAGCAGAAGTGTTTGCAGATTATTAAGTCATGATTGCGTTTTTGACGCATGAAAATATGAATTGGAGTTGACGAATTATGAAGAGAGTTATTTCAATGCTGGTGGTATTGACTCTGTGCCTGAGTCTGGCAATCCCGGTACTGGCTACCGATTTTGTACCCAGTATTACCGGTAAGGATTCCCCTGACATTGTCCCCGTGACGGACGAAAATGGTAATAAAGTTCAGGGTGAAATTGTGGATGCTAACGGCAATGTGATTGGCTATTTGGATGAGAAATGTCTGGTCATCACACCCATTTCCGAGGCTGAAACATCCGAAGAGATCCCTGATCATGCAGAGGATCTGTTGCTCAGTGTATATAGACAGCTGAAAAACGGCACTATGAAGCTGGCAGTGGAGAAGTACAATCAGGGTCTGAACGCTGACGACATGGTGATCCGTGATCTGTTTGATGTGACCTGGCTTTGTGAAGAGCATCCCGAGATCGTTGAACCTGCCGGTGTGTATGTCCGCCTGACCTTCAATCTGGGTGTTGACAAGAATACTGATATTTACTGCATGTCCTATAAGCACAATGATTGGCAGGTTATTCCCCTTGTGAACAATGGTGACGGCACTGTGACTTGTACATTTGAGGACTTCTGTCCCGTGGCATTTGCTGTGAAGAGTGGCACCGATACACCTCCCTCCCAGACCGGTGACGATGCAAACCTGGGTCTTTGGATTGGCCTGATGTCCGTTTCCGTAGTGGCACTGGCTGCTGTTTTGGTGTTCTCCCGCCGCAAGGCTGCCCGCTGATTCCCATAGAGATATTGCTTGAAATCGAGTAATGGATTGGGTGATGATATGAGTCGAAAAGACTACGCGAAGAAAATTGCGTATATCGGTGTCATCCTTGTCCTGGTGCTTGTGATTTTGATCAGTGGGCTCCGGATTCTGGAGTCCACTGTTTTTTCTCCCGGACAAGGTGAATCGGAAGTTCCTATTGCCGGAACTTATGAAAAAGACGGTGTGACATACCTTCTTCGTTCGGATATTACGGTTGTGATGATGCTGGGTATCGGTGAAGAAGGCGTTATGGAAGATAGCGGATCCTATAATAACGATTATGAAGCGGATATGGTATCCTTGCTGATCTTCAATGAAACTACGAAAAAATGCGATGTACTTTGCCTGAACCGTGATACTATGGTGAATATGAAAACCATGGGCATTGACGGCAGAGAGGCAGACACGGTGTATAGACAACTGGCACTGGCGTATAATTACGGCAGTGGCTTAAAGGATAGCTGTAAAAACTTCCGTAGCACCGTTTCCGATTTTCTGAAGGGCATCGAGATTGATTACTACATGGCGTTCAGAATGGATGCTGTGAAGATTATCAATGATGCAGTCGGCGGTGTGACGGTCAATATAACGGAGGATTTCTCCAAAGTGGACGATACCATACCCATGGGTGAGCATACTCTGATGGGCGATCAGGCACTGAATTATGTCAGCAAGCGTGCAGATGTGGGTGATCAAACCAATGTGTCCCGTATGGAGCGGCAGTCCGGCTATATGAAGGGTTTGCTGGAATCCTTTAAGAAGGCAAACGAAAATGATCAGTTTGCTTTGGATCTGTATGCCCAGGTCGAGCCTTATATGGTGACAGATTTTACCACCAAATCGCTGTCCGCCGTGCTGAATCGCTATGGCGATTATGAGCTTGGGGAAATTATTAACCTGAATGAGGGCAGCAATCAGGTGGTGAACGGACACTATCAGTTTGTTGCGGATGAGGAAAAGCTGGAAGAACTGGCCCTTCGCTTGTTCTATCAGCCCAGAAGCTAACCAAATACGAAAAAGCACATAATCTGGTCGCAGATTATGTGCTTTTTTAGTGCTGTTCCCATTGCCGGAAACAGCGTTTTTGGGGTGGTTTTGGATATTGCAAAACGAAGAAAAAACGGGTAAAATAGATATATCGCGTGAGAAAGGGGGAAAGTCTATGTTTGCAGGTTACAGCCCGGAAACCGTAGATTTCCTTTGGGGGATTCGTCTGAATAACAATCGGGAGTGGTTTCTGTCCCATAAGCAGGATTATGTAAACCACCTTTATGAGCCGACCAAAGCATTGGGTCAGGATATTTTACAAATGGTGCTGGATAAACCCGGCACTTTGGTGAAAGTGAGCCGCATATACCGGGATGCCCGAAAACACCATCCGGTACCCTACAAAGAGAGTTTGTGGATCTGTCTGCGGCAGGATGTGGAATGGTGGGCAGAAAATCCCTGCCTATATTTTGAGATCAACCCGGATTGTATCCATTATGGCTTTTTCTATTGGAAGATAAAGCCGGGAGTGATGGAGAAGATCCGACGGGACATGACCGAAAACCCCGATCAATTCCTGAAAATGCTTCGGAAGGTGGAAAAAGCCACGGGGCAGAAGGTAGTGGCAGAGGAACTGTATAAAAGACCAAAGCCTACGGAAAATCCCAAATTAGCGCCCTATTTTGCCTGGAAGGGACAGATCGGATGTGTCTGTCAGGAGGAATTTGGCCCGGAAACCTTTGGCCCGGATTTAGGAGAACGGGTGCTTAGCATGTTCCGTCACCTGATGCCCTTATATGATTATTTTTGCCGATTTACATCGGCAGAGCAGTGAGGTATGTGTATGAATATGAAAAAAATGATGGCAGGCGTTTTATCTGCCGCTATGCTGTTGTCCATGACCGCTTGCGGAAATATATCTACTGCTAAGCCGAAGGGGGAAAAGCCGGAAGCTTCTCCCGACGCATCCGAACCCGAAACCCAGAATGGGAACAGCGCTGTCCTTATGGGGGATTTCGAAGTGGATTCTGTCACCATGAATTATTTTTTCATGGATGCCATCAGCAATCACCGCAGAGATTACGGTGATTACGCATCCTATTTTTTGACCTACGATGTGACAAAGCCTCTGAATCAGCAGATCTATGACGAAGAAACCGGAGAGACATGGGCAGATTATTATCTGGACTTGTCGATCACACAAGCGAAGGCGGTTTATTCCATATATGGGTTGGCTTTGCAGGCAAACTTCACCATACCGGAAGAGTACGCATCCTATGTGCAAACGCAAATTGCCTCCATTGAACAAATGGCAACCTTGTATTATGGTATTGGCATTGACGAATATTTTACCCAAAGCTACGGAAAAAATGCCTCTAAGGCATCTTATACCCAGTATTTGACCATGCAAATGACCGCCGTTGCCTATTACCAGCAGTATCAGGAGGAATTAAAAGCATCCTATACTCCGGAGCAAATTCAGGTATACGATGAAGCACACAGCAGTACATTCGATGCCTATACCTTCTATTCCTACACACTTAGTTATAATACCTTTTTAGAAGGTGGCACTGCCGATGAAAACGGTGCTGTCACCTATACCCAGGAGGAAAAAGATCTGGCCCGTCAAAAGGCGGAAGCGGCAATCAACACGCTGCTGGCGGCAACCAATAGGGAAGAACTGGATGCTTTGATTGGGGAAATTACTGGGGGAGCGTCCCAAAAGGCAAGCTATAATACAGATATTGCCTTTTCCTCCCTGAACCAAACATACAGTGTTTGGCTGTCCGACAGTGCCAGACAGCCCGGCGACGCCAAAGTATTCCCCGTAACTTATACGGAGCAACGGGAGGATGGCCTTCCCTATGAGGTGGCGAACAGTTTTATTCTGATGATGTACGAATCCACAAACCACAATGAAATCCCTCTGGCAAATGTCCGGCATCTGCTGGTTTCTTTTGAAGGCGGAACCACAGACAGCACCGGAGCTACGGTTTATTCCGATGAGGAAAAAGCTACCGCAAAGGCAGAGGCAGACCGGCTGCTGAACGAATATCTCGCCGGGGAGCAAACGGAAGAAGCCTTTGTTGAGCTGGCGAGAGTCCATTCCGATGACCCTGGATTTGCGGAAAATGAGGGCTTGTATACGGAAATCTGCAAGGATTCTTCCTATGTGGATGGCTTTAAAAATTGGGCAGTTGCCAATGTAGGCTGTCCGGGTACAACCGGAATTGTGGAATCCCCGTATGGGTATCACATCATGTACTATTCCGGAGATTGCGATACGACTTATCGCCAGTATTTGATTCGTAATGCCATGCTGGCCGCAGATCTGGCACAGTGGGAGAAAGATGCCATGGCTGCCATGAACACAGAGATTTTGGATACTTCCGGAATTGCACTGGATATTATTTGGCAACCAGCCTCCTGATTATGTACAGACAGAAACTTTGAAAATCCTCTATAAATTTCTTTATAGATCTTGATTTTCCCGAAATTGTGTACAAAATTTCGTATTTCTGTCCGTTTCGTATCTTACCGGTGATACACTTGACAGAAATATTGGGTTTGGTGATACTGTCGTCACAGTAAGTTCCTTGCCGAATTTTTCTGTCCATGGGTAGTATGACCCGATCCCATCTAAATATACAAAAAATTGACCGTACGGAAAAGTACGGTCAATTTTTTTACATTTTCTCAGGGGCGGAGAATCCCAAAATATCAATACACTGTTCCAAAATGTTTTTGGCAAGGCCAATGAGGGAGATATAACCCTTTTGCAGTTCTTTGTCTTCTTCGGTGAGAATACGGGTTTCGTGATAGAACTTATTGACTGCACCGGCCAGCTCATAGATGTAGGCACAGATCAGGTTGGGGGAGGAAGTACGCAAGGCACTTTCCAGGGCAGGGCCTAACTTGGTCATGCACAGCATCAATTCCTGGGCGTAGGGGTTCGCAGGCAGGCAGATGGGTAAATTTTCCCATGCACCGTAACGGGAGAGAATGGACTTGATACGGACAATGGTGTAGAGAATGTAAGGGCCGGTATTGCCTTCAAAAGCGGCAAACCGCTCCAAATCGAAGTTGTAATCCTTAGTAGGCTGGTTGGAAAGATCGCCATATTTCAAGGCAGCCAACGCAATTTTTGCAGTGGTGGATTCTACTTCCTCTGCGGCCACGATCTGGTTTTCTTTCACCTTGCCACGGACAAAGTCGGTCATGTCCGCAAGCAGCTGCTCCAGACGGAGAACACCGCCGTCACGGGTCTTAAAGGGCTTGCCGTCAGCACCGTTCATAGTGCCGTGACCCACATGCTCCAATTCTGTTTCTGCAGGTACGATACCACCCTTTTTGGAGGCACGGAAAACCTGCTCGAAGTGGAGATTTTGCCGCTTGTCGGTGACGTAGAGCATCTTGTTGGGGTTGTGATCCTGCATACGCTGAACCATGGTTGCCAAATCGGTGGTGGCATAAATGGCGGCACCGTCGGACTTAATGAGGATGCAGGGAGGAATCTCGTTCTTATCGCCTTCTTCTGCCACGGGGAACACCAATGCACCGGCACTTTCCACTGCATGGCCTTTGGCCTTCAAATCCTGGATCATGGCAGGAATATAGGGATCGGCATCACTTTCGCCCAACCAGGCTTCAAAATGGACATCCAGGGCATCGTAGATCCGATGGAGGTCAGCAAGAGAGATCCGCATGATGTGATTCCAGATGGCACGGTAGCCGGCACGGCCTTGTTGCAGTTCAAAGGTGGCAACATGGGCCTTTTCGGCAAAAATGGGATCTTCCTTCTTTTTCAGGGATGCTTTGGGATAAATTTCCTCCAGCTCCGAAAGGGTGAAGGGGGCTTCGGTAGGATATTGACCGGTGTAGTCAGGATCAAAGTAGCAAAGGTCAGGCTGACGAACCTGCAATTCGGCAATAATCAAGCCCATTTGCAGACCCCAGTCGCCTAAGTGAATATCACCGATAGTGTCAAAGCCCATGAACTTGTGAAGCCGTTTCAGTGCCTCGCCGATAATGGCAGGACGGAGATGGCCGATGTGCAAAGGCTTTGCCACATTGGCTCCGCCGTAGTCAATGATGGCCATTTGACCTGCACCGATTTTTTGCACACCAAAGTCGGGGGATGTACGCATCTGCTCCAGATAATCCCGCAGGAAGCTGTCGGACAGATTCAGGTTGATGAATCCGGGCATAACGGCCTGGCACATGGAGAAGTCCTCACCCTGCAGCTTTTCCGTTACCGCATTGGCAATTTGGATGGGGGCGCATTTGTATGCCTTTGCGGCAGACAGCGCACCGTTGCACTGATACTGGCACAAGTCGGGACGGTTGGACACGGTCACGCGGCCGTAGCTGGCCTCATAGCCGGCATCCACGAAAGCCTGCTCAACTTTTTTTGAAATAATATCTAATATTTTTTCCATAGATTATTCTCCTTTTTTGGAAAACAAATATGATTCTACCACGCCTTCAGATAAGTGTCATCCTGAGCGAAGCGTAGCGAAGTCGAAGGATCTTTTTGTTACGATATGTTTAGTTGTCCCATTTAAGGGAAAGATCTTCCCAATTCGGATTGGATTTTGTAATCAGGTTGTTTTTCTTGGCTCGTGTCCATCCCTTTAATTGTTTTTCTCGTTCAAGGGCTACATGAACATCACCGGTGTTTTCGAAATAAACCAATTTATGTGTATTGTACTTTTGAGTAAATCCCTTAACTAAGTGGTTTTTATGCTCATAAAGGCGTCGGGGTAAATTGCTGGTAACCCCGATATATAGTACAGAGTCGCACCAATTGGATAGGATATAAACATAGTACATAGAATTTCTCCTCAGCTATTCGGGAATGCGAAGATCCTTCGACTCCGTTTCACTCCGCTCAGGATGACACAGATTGGTAGCTTGTTGCAAGAACTTAGCCCTTATTTTTCAGCCATTCCAGATAGTCGTCATAAGTTCCGTAGCGGTCTACAATCGTACCGTCGGGCTGGAAGGCAATCACACGATTACAGACGGATGTGAGCATCTCGTGGTCGTGGCTGGCCAGCAGAACCACACCGGGGAAGGCTTCCAGACCCTTATTGACAGCCTGGATGGATTCCATGTCCAAATGGTTGGTGGGCTGATCCAACAGCACCACGTTTGCACCGGACAGCATCATTTTAGACAGCATACAACGGACCTTTTCGCCACCGGACAGCACATCCACGGGCTTGAATACATCCTCGTTGGAGAACAGCATACGGCCTAAGAAACCACGGAGATATACATCGTCCTTCTTAGCGGAATACTGACGGAGCCAGTCGACCAGTTCCATCTTGTTGCCTTCAAAATACGGGGTGTTGTCCTTAGGCAGATAGCTGCGAACGGTGGAAATACCCCATTTGATAGAACCTGCATCCGGCTCCAATTCGCCCATCAGGATCTGGAACAGTGCAGTCTGTGCCAATTCATTTTCGCCCACAAAGGCGATCTTATCGTTCTTGCCCACGGAGAAATAGATGTTGTCCAGCAGCTTTTCCCCGTCCACGGTAACGGAAATATCCTTTACAGTCAAAATGTCCTTACCCAACTCCCGTTCCGGCTGGAAGCCAACAAAGGGGTAACGACGGGTGGAGCAGGGCATCTCTTCCACAGTCAGCTTATCCAACAGCTTTCTTCTGGCGGTAGCCTGCTTTGCCTTGGACTTGTTGGCAGAGAAACGCTGGATAAACAGTTGCAATTCTTCGATCTTTTCCTGATTCCGCTTGTTCTTGTTGCGGATCATGGCCTGCACCATCTGAGAGGATTCGTACCAGAAGTCATAGTTACCCACATACATCTTGATCTTGCCGTAGTCAATATCCACCGTATGGGTACAGACAGTATTCAGGAAGTGACGGTCGTGGGAAACGGCGATGACCATGCCGGGGAAGTCCAGCAGGAAGTCCTCCAGCCAGTTGATGGATTCAATATCCAGGTTGTTGGTGGGCTCGTCCAGCATAACAATATCGGGGTTGCCGAAGAGAGCCTGTGCCAGCAGTACCTTCACCTTCAGTCGGGGGTCGGTATCGGCCATCATATCATAATGCAGATCTGTGGGAACACCCAGACCCTGAAGCATACGGGATGCGTCGGATTCTGCTTCCCAGCCGCCCATTTCTGCAAACTCTAC
>JAZRRA010000081.1:0-1973 GCA_045650305.1 Faecousia sp. | reverse complement strand
AGTGGTGGTTTTTCCGCAGCCGGAGGGACCCAGCAGCGTGAGGAATTCATGGTCATTAAAGTAGAGGTTGATACCATCAAGTATCCGTTCTCCGTCGAACTCCATAACAAGATCCTGGAGTCTGATCAGTTCTTTGGACATTATCCTCCCCCGTTTCTTTTGTTTAGTCATTTTTGGAAAAATGCGTCGATTTTCACAACTATACATATACATTAAAACAGCCGCTTTGTCAATGCTATTTTCCCAATGAAAAGCCGCTGAAAAGCAAGGTTCGGACAAAGGTTTGCAAGGAAGAGGAAAAATTTCAATTTTTTGGTATAAGCCGCTGAAAATTGGTAACAATGGACTACGGAGGTGCTTATATTATGAGCAAGAAAAAATTCAGTGGCAACGTAAGCGGCAAGGGCTACTACATAGCCCTGGTGCTGTGTGCGGTGGCCATCGGTCTGACCGGATTTTTGTATTACCGCAACGCCGGTGATGCAAACAATACTCTGAAAAATCCTGCAGGTACTGCAGGGGAAGTGGGCGCTACTGAGAACAATGATGTACAGGCGGTGGCAACACAACCAGGCGGCAACAATCAGGAGCCGACAAACACTACCCCACTTCCTCAGAAGCCGTCCAAGACTAAGATGCCTATGGCAGGCAGCACGGTGGCGGAGTATTCCATGGATGCGCTCTGCTACAACCAGACCACAAGGGACTGGCGTGTCCATGACGGTATGGATATTGCCGCAGAGGCAGGCACACAGGTTTGCGCCGCGGCTGAAGGTACGGTCTACACCGTCTACGCCGATGAGACCATGGGTATGACAGTGGTGATCCGCCATGACGGTGGCTACACCACCAAGTATGCCAGCTTGTCCGAGGAAGTTCCCGTGAAAGCCGGCGAGACTGTATCAGCAGGACAGGTCATTGGTACGGTAGGTAACACGGCGCTGCTGGAAAGCGCCATTGGCGATCACCTGCATTTTGCCGTTACCTGCAATGGTAAGCCGGTAGACCCTACGGATTTCCTTTCCTAAACTTCTTCATTTTCTTTCCTCTTTGCTTGGGGGCGCCTTTGGTGCCCCCTATTTTTATTTGCATTGTTGGGGCTGGCCACCGGACGTCCCGCTGTTTACCTAATATACAGCTGTTCAGCGGGGCGTCGAGGCGCCGCCCCCTACAGAAAAAAGAGATTTCTCTGTGAAACCGATGTTTGACGAAAGGATATGTTTTCGTTATAATGAAGAAAAACCGAAAAGGAGTACATAGCTGTGAAAGAACACATCGATACCATACCGGTAAATGAGGCATTTGAAACCCAGGATGAATGCCCGTTTTGCCATTTGGAGCGGCAGGTAGAGCAGAAAGCCATTCGCTATGCCTTTGGTCCCGGCGCTAGCTATATGGAGCCGGATGTCCGTGGTGCTACCGATAAAATGGGCTTTTGCCGGTCCCATTATAAAAAGTGCTATGATTACGGCAATGCTTTGGGAAATGCCCTGGTGATGCAGACCTATATGATCGGCCTGCAAAAGGAACTGGAAGCAGAGCTTGACAGTTTTGTACTGCCTGCCAAGAAGGGCTTGTTTTCCAAAAAACAGCAGGAGGAACTGCCGCTGCTGCAGTGGGTAAAGCGGAAAAACAGCACTTGTTTTCTGTGCAATAAGATCGACTATAACATGAACCGTTATTACGCTACTTTCTTCCACCTGATTAAAGAACCGGAATTCCGGGCAAAGGTGGAGTCGGGAAAGGGTTTTTGTATGCACCATTTCGCCCAGCTTTTGGAGGTGGCACAGGAACACCTTCCCAACAATCAGATAGAATGGTTCTATGATACCGTCAACAGACTGATGAAGGAGCATCTTGCCCGGGTGCAGGGGGATTTGGACTGGTTTATTGCCAAATTCGATTACCGCAATGCATCTGCTCCCTGGAAGGAATCCAGAGATGCAGTTTCCCGCACCATGCAAAAGCTGAAG
>JAZRRA010000080.1:0-3301 GCA_045650305.1 Faecousia sp. | reverse complement strand
AAGGTATATGACTTCCTGTGGGATACCTACTGTGACTGGTATATCGAGCTGACCAAGGCAAGACTGTATAGCGAAGATGCCAGCCAGAAGCAGACTGCACTTTCCGTTTTGGTGTATGTTCTGGATCAGACATTGCGTTTGCTGCATCCCTTCATGCCCTTCATTACCGAGCAGATCTGGCAGAGTATTCCCCACCAGGGTGATGCACTGATTGTGGCAGATTGGCCCGTATTCCGTGAAGAACTGAAGTTCTATGCAGAAGAAGCACAGATGGAATCTGTGATGAACGCCATTCGTGCGATCCGTAACCGTCGTGCGGATATGAATGTACCGCCCTCCAAGAAGGCCGCATTGTATATCCTGACCTCTAAGCCCCAGGTCTTTGCGGAAGGCGAAGGCTTCATTCAAAGACTGGCTTATGCCGATGAGGTGACCATGCTGGATGCTGAGCCTGAAAACATCGACGGAATGGTTTGCTGTACCACCGCAGATGCAAAGCTGTATATCCCCATGGGTCAGCTTGTGGATGTGGCTAAGGAACTGGAAAGAATCGAAAAGGAACTGGAAAAGGCACAAAAGAATCTTGCCGGTATCCTGGGCAAACTGAACAACGAAAACTTCACCGCACGGGCTCCCGAGGCAGTGGTTGCCGCTGAACGGGAAAAGGCAGAAAAGGCACAAGCCCTGATCTCCCAGCTTGAGCAAAGTGCGCAGGCCCTGAAAAAACTGTAATTGCATATATGTGCTAAGCAGAGCATGAACGAAAGTTTATGCTCTGCTTTTTTTCTATGCTGCCTGGAATCGACTGAAATTTTATTTTGTTACTCCTATACTGGACATAACAACACGAAAGGAGGCAATAATCTTGCATTTCACAAGTTTCCTGCAGGACGGTCAATTGACGGTAGCTTTGACGGGGGAGATCGACCATCATTGTGCCAAAAAGTATATTGATGCCATTGAAGCCAAAATCGAGGCGTATAGACCACGAGTATGTCTTTTGGATTTTCATGATGTATCTTTTATGGATTCTTCCGGCATAGCCGTTGTGATCAATGCCATGCGTAGTATGACCCGAATGGAGGGGCATTTGGCACTGATTCATTTAAACGAACAGCCTATGAAGGTATTTCGTACATCCGGAATTGATAAATTGATAGAAATTAAGGAGGTAGTCCCGTGAAATTTGAAAATTATATGACATTGGAATTTCCCAGCCGCTCCAGTAACGAATCTTTTGCAAGATCCGCAGTGGCATGTTTTGCGGCACAATTGGATCCCAACATGGAGGAATTGGGAGATATTCGAACAGCGGTATCCGAGGCGGTTACAAACTGTATCGTACACGCCTATCCGGATTCCTACGGTATGATCACCTTGCGTTGCCGGATCCTGAAGGATCATGTTTTGGATATTGTGATCAAGGATAAAGGGGTTGGAATCGAAAATTTAGAGCAGGCTCGCAGACCTATGTTTACCACCGGTGGTTCGGATCGAAGTGGAATGGGCTTTACCATTATGGAGAGCTTTATGACAACATTTCGTGTAACTTCCGTGCCGGGAAAAGGTACGACCGTACATATGCGAAGAAAGCTTCAGCGACGGAAATGAACCATACAGAAGAACTGATTATTCGTGCAAAAAACGGGGATACCCGGGCAAAAGAGGAAATACTTGAGGAAAATACGGGACTGATCTGGTCTGTGGTAAAACGATTTTTAGGTCGCGGTACGGAATCGGATGATCTGTTCCAGTTGGGGTGTTTGGGATTTATCAAGGCAGTAGATGGCTTTGACCTTCAATTTGGAACACAGTTTTCTACCTATGCCGTGCCGAAGATTGCCGGTGAAATTCGACGATTTTTGCGGGATGACGGAACGATCAAAGTCTCCAGAAATTTGAAGGAACGCTCTGCAACCATTTATACGGTACAAAGCACTCTGCGAACCCAGCTTGATCGGGAACCCACTTTGTCCGAAATTTCCGCATCGACCGGACTGACATTGGAAGAGATCGCCGAGGCAGAAAGTGCCACAGCAGCGGTGGAATCCATCTATGAGCCGGCAGGGGAGGAAGGATTTTGTCTTGAAAATGTACTGTCGGATACAGAATCGGAGGAGGTAATGGTGGAACGAATATCCCTGCGGCAAGCCATTGACCGACTACCGGAACGGGAAAAAATGGTGATAAAGTTGCGTTTTTTTCACTGTCTCACCCAGGAACGGGTATCCAGAGTCTTGTCGGTTAGTCAGGTGCAGGTATCCAGAATCGAAAAACGGGCATTATCTAAATTAAAAGAATGGATGGAATAATTGTTCTTTACCTTTTCGAAAAAATGCGTTAAAATATAAAAAGAAATAAATGCGAAAAGGTGTAGCTATGACCGAACAACAATCCATTCGATTTTTAAAGGCCAGAAAGGCTTATATTGAAAGTCAGTTTCGTAATTTAAATCCCATGCAGAAGCAGGCTGTTCTGACAACAGACGGGCCTTTGCTGTTGCTTGCCGGTGCAGGAAGTGGTAAGACCACCGTTCTCATCAACCGAATCGCCAATTTGATCCGCTTTGGCAGAGGCAGTGACAGTAACGAGATCCCGGATACCGTCACTTTGGATGATGTGATTTTTTTGGAATCACTGTGGGAACCGCTTTCTCAGTCGGATCGGTACAGAGCGGATATGCTTTGTGCTGTGGAGCCGGTATCTCCCTGGAGCGTCCTTGCTATTACTTTTACAAACAAGGCGGCCAATGAATTAAAAAACCGCCTGACTGCCATGCTGGGCCCGGAGGGGCAGGATGTATGGGCGATGACATTTCATTCTGCCTGCTGTCGCATCCTTCGCCGGGATATTGAGCGACTTGGTTATACCAGCAGTTTTACCATCTATGATTCTTCCGATTCCGAGCGGATCATGAAAGAGATCATTAAGGATATGGGTATGGATGACAAAACCCTTCCTGCCAAATATGTTCTCAATATCATCAGCCGGGAAAAAGACAAAATGGTTTCTGCAAGGGAATATCGGGACAGAATTTCCGAAAACGGAGACTACCGCTTAGGGCATATTGCAAAAGCCTTTGTGCGGTATCAGGACAAGCTGAAAGAAAATAACGCCCTGGACTTTGATGATATTATTTTTATGACCGTAAAGCTCTTGCTGGAGCATGAGGATGTGCGTACCTATTATCAGCGTAAATTCCGTTATGTACTGGTAGACGAGTATCAGGATACCAATCACATGCAGTATTTGCTCACTTCTTTGTTGGCCGGTGGCTATGAAAATATCTGCGTTGTGGGTG
>JAZRRA010000079.1:0-3885 GCA_045650305.1 Faecousia sp. | reverse complement strand
GCGAAGAAACAGAATCTGCCGATCCTGCCGTCACCGCGGGGTGTCATACTGTGGATGGATCCATCCCTTTGCTGGGACGGGATCGTGTTGTACAAAACGGAAAATCTGTTTTGATGCTGGAAGTCAACAGTGATACACTTTTATATGAGTGGAATGCAGACCAGAAGATGTATCCTGCCAGTCTGGTGAAGATCATGACGGCGTTGCTGGTTCTGGAAAAAGGGGATCTGAACGCAACTGTTACGGTCAGCGAAAGTGCTTTAAAAGGAATCGATGTCTATTCCCTTTCTGTAAAACTGCAGCCCGGTGAAACCATGAGTGTTCAAAATCTTCTGTATTGTTTGATGGTGTATTCTGCAAATGATGCGGCATCGGTATTGGCAGAGTATATTGGCGGCACGGAAGCCCAGTTTGTTGCCCTGATGAATCAACGGGCGGCTGAGCTTGGTTGTAAGGACACCAATTTTATGAATCCCCACGGTCTGCATAATGAAAATCAGTATACGACTGTTCGGGATGTATGCCGTATTTTGCAGGAGGCACTGAAGCACGAAACATTCCGTACCGTATTTGGTACGGTTTCCTATACCGTTCCTGCTACAAATTTATATCAAAAGGAACGCAATCTCAGCACCAACAATTACCTGATGAATGTGGACAGCATTTATTACGACGAACGGGTCGTCGGAGGTCGTGCCGGTGAAACGGCAGAAGGGGAGCGGTGTATTGCCAGTTTGTCCCAAAGTGGCAATATGGAAGTGATTTGCGTGATTATGGGTTCCAAACCGATCTATTCCAACGATGGAAGTTCCATTCGGGATCATGGCGGATTTTATGAAACCACGGCACTGCTTGACCATGCTTTTGAGGGCTATTCCCGTCGTCAAATTATAGTGGCCAATCAAATTCTCCGGCAACAGACGGTTACCAACGGTGATTCTTGTGTTTATGTTGCGGCAAGAGAATCCTTTTCCACTGTATTGCCATCGGATATTACGCTTGAACGACTTTCTTTCCAATATACAGATGTGGCAGGTGCAGACCATGCTCCTATTGTAAAGGGACAAACAATGGCTACTTTGCAGGTTTACTATGGATCTATCTGTATTGCTAAAACCGAAGTATATGCCATGAATGATGTGCCGGTTGCGTATACCAAAACAACTACCTTGCAGGACCCGGAAAAAGGCAGTAGTACCTGGATTTGGGTGGCATTATTGATCGGTGCTGTGGTGATATTAGCCGGTGCGATCTATCTTTTCGTGAAGATTCGGTTGAATCAGCGATTCCAGGATCAATTCCGTCGCAGCCAAAGAAGGAGCAGATAACATGGATCAATGGGAAGAATTGAAATCAAACTGTTCCCAATGCCGGCAGTGCGGACTATGTTCCACAAGACATCATGTAGTTTTTGGTGTTGGCAACCGGCAAGCGGATATTATGTTTATCGGGGAAGGCCCCGGTGAGCAGGAGGATCTTCAGGGGGAGCCGTTTGTGGGTGCGGCCGGTAAATTGCTGGACGATATGTTATCCATTATTGATTTGAGCCGTCATACAAATTGCTATATTGCCAATGTGGTAAAATGCAGACCGCCTATGAACCGTGATCCGAAGGAAGAGGAGCAGGATGCCTGCATTGGGTATTTGAATAGGCAAATTGAGCTGGTAAAACCCTCTGTGATCGTTTGTCTTGGACGGATTGCCGCAAAACGGATCATAGATCCAGAATATCGTATTACCAAAGAACACGGTCAGTGGATATTAAGAAACGGCGTGTGGATGACTGCAATTTATCATCCTTCCGCACTTCTGCGGGATCTTAACAAACGCCCGGAAACCTTTGAGGATCTATTGGAGATTCGGAAAAAACTTCAGGAAGTTCATGCAAACATATAAAAAATGAGCCTCATGAATGAGGCTCATTTTTTCATTTGTCATAATCCAATATTTCCTTGGCAATATAGATGGGGCGTTGCTTGGTTTGTTCAAAGGTTCTGCCCACATATTCACCGATAATGCCGATACATACCAATTGGATACCGCCCAACAGCAGGATCAAAACAATGATCGTGGCATAACCGGGTACATCGATACCGGAAATCAGCTTTTGCAGGATCACAATGATCAGGTAAATGAAGGAAATTAAGGCTGTGAAACCGCCTAAGAATGTGGCAATACGCAAAGGCTTAGTGGAATAACCGATAATACCTTCAATGGCATAATTCGTCAAAGAACGGAAATTCCATTTTGTCTGTCCGGCAGTGCGTTTACCGGCAACATAAGGAATAAAGCAGGTGTTATATCCGACCCATGCGAAAATACCCTTAGAAAACCGGTGGTATTCTGCCAGTTTTAATATGCTGTTGGCAACACTTCTGCGAATGGTACGGAAATCACTGGCATCGGACTTTAAATTCACATTGGACAGCTTGTTAATAATGCCGTAAAATGTTTTTTTAAAGAAGGAAAGAATTTTTCCTTCGCCACGGCGATCCTGATAGGCTGCCACAATGTCATACTCCGGCTTTTCATCCAGAATTTGTACCATCTTTCTGGCAATTTCCGGGTCTTGTTGCAGGTCTGCGTCGATAAAACAGACATACTCACCGCAGGTTTGGGAAAGTCCTGCATAAATACCTGCCTCTTTTCCGAAATTTCGGGAAAAGCTCACAACCTTTACGGGACACTTTTGTGCAGCGTGTAATTTCCGAAGATTGTGCAAGGTGGCATCTTTGCTGCCGTCGTCGATAAAGACGATTTCATAATCATATCCGCATCCTTCAAAAGCCTGTATCGTAGCTTCCTGAAATGCGGCAACATTTTCTGCTTCGTTATAGCAGGGGACTACAAGAGAGAGTTTCATCTCGTTCCTCCTATTTTATTTCGCATTTTTTATATCATAACATAAATTTTTCATATTTAAAGTGGGGAATTTGTTTTTCTGTTGACTTTTTTAAAAAAATGTGATACTTTTAGCGAGGTAAATGCATAGATGGGGAGTTTCCGACCGGAAAACCATTGTAGAGAGTACGCGTTTGGTGGGAGCGTATATGGTTTTGAGCGGATTGTCGCCCCGGAGCGGATTTCCTGAATCAAGTAGGGAAGTACGGGTCAGCCCGTTATAGCTATGAAGTGCCCGATGTATCGGGAATTCAGGTGGTACCACGGAATTATGTCGATTCCGCCCTGAGCAGTATGCTCGGGGCGTTTTTTATTTTTAAGGAGTGTTAGATATGGCAAAAGAACTGCCCAAGGTTTACGAACCCCAACAAGTTGAGAAAGAAATCTATCAAATGTGGGAAGACGGCAAGTATTTCAAGCCCCAAAAGGGTAAGGATGCTAAGCCCTTCACCATCGTTATGCCTCCTCCCAATGTCACCGGTCAGTTGCACATGGGTCATGCCATGGACGCAACTTTGCAGGATACCCTCATTCGTTTTAAGCGTATGCAGGGCTATAATGCACTGTGGCTTCCCGGTGTGGACCATGCCGGTATTGCTACCCAGATCAAGGTGGAAGAAGAACTGCGTACCAAAGAAGGTCTTAGCCGTTATGATTTGGGTCGTGAGAAGTTTTTGGAGCGTGTTTGGAACTGGAAACATCAGTACGGCAACCGTATTGTAGAGCAGCAGAAAAAGCTGGGTGCATCCTGCGATTGGGATCGTGCTCGCTTTACTATGGACGAAGGTTGCTCCAAGGCAGTTCGTGAAGTATTCGTTTCTCTGTACGAAAAGGGTCTAATCTATAAAGGCAGTCGTATTATCAACTGGTGTCCCAACTGTGTAACGGCTCTTTCTGCCGCAGAAGTTGAGTATGTGGATAAGCCCGGTCATCTGTGGCATATCCGTTATCCTCTTGCAGACGGTTCCGGTGAGGTAGTGGTGG
>JAZRRA010000078.1:0-4806 GCA_045650305.1 Faecousia sp. | reverse complement strand
GGAAAATGTTTGCATTTTCCGGATTTTCGCAAGAAAATATCATGTTATTGCCTGCGGCAATCGCAATTTTACAGCGGTAAAATTGCCGGGAGGGTCAAGACCCTCCCCTACAATTTAAATTTATTAGTATGGTAAATTTATGTTTATCCGATCAATTTTCCATTCTTAATTTTGAGTTTTCAATTTATGTTTTCTAAATAAAGGTAAAAAATCAGATAAAGGAATGAAAACTATGAAATCCTATTATGTTGCCTCCGGAGCTGTGGTTACCGGGGATGTGGAATTAGGCGAAGATGTTTCCATTTGGCACAATGCTGTCCTGCGTGGAGATAGCGGCAAGATCACCGTAGGTGATCGCACCAATATTCAGGATGGCTGCATTTTGCACGAAGAAACCACTGTGGGTGCGGATTGCACCGTTGGTCACGGTGCAATTTTGCATGGATGCACCCTGGGAGATGGTTGCCTGGTGGGGATGGGTGCGATCGTGCTGACCGGTGCAGTACTGGCGGAGGGCTGTTTGGTAGGTGCAGGCGCACTGGTCACGGGGAAAACCAATGCCCCTGCCGGGTCTGTATTGTTGGGAAGTCCTGCGAAAATTGTGAAAACACTGACCCCGGAGGAAATGGAAAAGCAAAAACATGACGCTTTACATTATATAGAACTTGCCGAAAAGACACTCCAATAAGAGAAATGTCACTTAGTTAAGCATCCAGTGTTCGAAAACCGTGTCATCCTGAGCGGAGTGAAACGCAGTCGAAGGATCTTCGCACCTAATCACAGCACAGTGCATCGGAGAATGCGTAGATTCTTCGACTCGCTTTTGCTCGCTCAGAAAGACACAACATTGAGAGCTTTATCTTAACTTAATGACATTACCAATAAGAGGGCTTAATTTTATGAAGAATACAACAGAAACCGGATATATCAATCAACATAATCAGCGAAATAATGGGTTAAAAGGAATTTCTGATACTCATTACAACCAAAGATTTTTTGAAATGGAATGTCTGAATTGTGGACACAAATATTTTGCCAATGGATGTGATATTTGGCTGAGAAAATGTCCTAACTGTCAGTCTGAAAAATCACACAAAAATAAAAAACAGTCCAATTCTTTTTCTCACCGTTCCCGCAGTATATCTGTTAATTTGCGATATCAAGTTCTGAAAAGGGATAATTTTAAATGTTGTGCTTGTGGGGCCTCACCGGCAAAAGACCCTGCTGTTGAATTACATGTTGACCATATTATTCCATGGGCCAATGGTGGAGAAACTGTATTGGAAAACTTGCAAACGCTATGTGCCGCTTGCAACATTGGCAAGGGATCAACCTTTTGATTGCTCACTTTGGAATTGTAATGGTCAGGACGATCTGACTGTCGGTTTCCCGTCGTTCGGAGATTACCGGAATACCGCATTTTTGGATCTTGCTAAGAGTCTGGGTGACGGATCGCAGGAAACATTCCACATTGGCACCAATATGTTTTTTCTTTTTGGTTTGCAGCAGGTCATCGATATATTGCTCTGTTCGGGCTACACTCAGGCCCATACGGGCGATATAGTCGATGGCCTGCAGTTTTTCGGTTTCTCCCGGCAACCGCAGAAGGGCTCGGGCGTGGCGTTCTGTCAGTTCCGCTTGCCGCAGAGCATCCAAAACCGGAGGCGAATGGCGTAAAAGACGGAGTTTATTGGCGATGGCACTTTGACTTTTTCCCAAAACACGGGCGGTCTGCTCTTGGCTCATTTCCCAGTTGGACATGAGCAGGCTGATACCTCTGGCTTCTTCGATAAAGTCCAGATCCTGCCGTTGCAAATTTTCCACCAGTGCCACCATTCCGGACTCCTGATCGCTCATGTTCATCACAATGCAGGGGATTTCCGTTAAGCCTGCCATGATACCGGCACGAAGCCGTCGCTCCCCGGCGATCAGTTCGTAGCCGGTACCGATGCGGCGGACGGAAAGGGGCTGTAAGATGCCGTGCCGGCGGATGCTTTCGCAAAGCTCCAGCAGTGCCTCCTCCCGAAAAACGGTACGAGGCTGGGCTGGGTTGGGGCTGATGTTTCGGGCCGGCAGAAAGATCACTCTGCCGGTTTCCATATAAGTACGCAGTTTTTGACATTGCATAGGTCAAACCTCCTTTTTCCCCATTGTACCCCTATCCATATCCAAAAAACCCACGAAACATGGAGGGAAATGCCGGGAAATCCCTCGACAAATTCATCCCCATTGCAACCACCCGAAAGGTATGATAAAATGATATAAATTTTTGTTTATCCTACGATAACGGATAGCTAAAATCGACGCTTACACTATCAAGTCACTGTGTCATTCTGAGTGAGCGGAGCGAATCGAAGAATCTATCCATTGTCTATGGTGTTATCATTTCATGTCAGTGCGAAGATCCTTCGACTCCCGCTGGTCGCTCAGGATGACACCAAAGTACGATACCGATTGCGTTATACGGTAAATTTCCGTTTAATGGAAGAAATATTTATTAGGAGAATGTTTCATGGAAACAAGAAAATTATATTACGAGGATTGCCATTTGCAGGAGTTTTCTGCGGTGGTTACAAGCTGTGAAGAAGCAGAAAATGGGTTCTGGGTCACATTGGATCAAACTGCCTTCTATCCGGAAGGTGGCGGTCAGGCTTGCGATATTGGCACTTTGGGGGATGTCAGGGTGCTGGATGTGCAGGAACGGGGAGAATCGGTGTGTCATCTTTGTGATGCCCCCTTATCTGTGGGCTCTGCAGTCCGGGGCAATATCTGCTGGGAAAGACGGTTTGACCTGATGCAGCAGCATACCGGCGAGCATCTCCTTTCCGGCCTGATCCATGACCGTTTCGGCTACCATAACAATGGTTTCCATGTGGGTACAGAACTGATGGAGGTGGATTTTGACGGTCCGGTTTCCTGGGACGATTTGATGGAATTGGAAAGAGCGGCCAATGAACTGGTGTGGAAAAATCTGCCGGTAAATTGTTACATTCCCTCCCCGGAGGAATTGTCCCATATTGCCTATCGCACAAAACGGGATCTGCCCTGGCCGGTTCGGATCGTGGAGATCCCCGGTGGGGACACCTGTGCCTGCTGTGGTATCCATGTGGGGTCTACCGGCGAAGTAGGGATGATTAAAATTATATCCTGCGTAAAATTCCATAGCGGTATTCGCCTGGAAATGGTCTGTGGTGGCAGAGCCTATGGGTATATGAACCGGATCTTTGAACAAAATCGGGAAATATCCCGGCTGTTATCGGCGAAGATGACGGATACTGCCGCTGCTACCGAAAAATTGCAGCAGGCTTACAGTCTGGAAAAGTTCCGTGCCGCCGGACTGGAAAAGAAGGTTTGGGAAACCGTTGCACAAGGTTACGAAGGCCGGGAAAATGTTTTGCATTTTGCGGAGGATCTCACCGGTGGCGGTGTGCGGGAATTGGCAGATAAAATTGCATCTGTTTGTACCGGCTATGCGGTGGTTTTGTCGGGAAATGACGAAACCGGGTATCAGTTTTGCATCATTAGCCAAACTACGCCCATAAAAGAGATGGGTGCCAAAATGGTACAAATGCTCAATGGCCGTGGCGGCGGCAAGGATTACGCCTTCCAGGGTTCTCTAAAGGCGACCCAAACAGAAATTCTCCGCTTCTTCGGGTAAATTTGTGTTTATCTTACGATTATAATATACCACATCGTAGGGGAGGGTCTTGACCCTCCCGCCGGAAAATGTTTGCATTTTTCGGATTTTCGTAAGAAAATATCATGTTATTGCCTGCGGCAATCGCAATTTTACAGCGGTAAAATTGCCGGGAGGGTCAAGACCCTCCCCTACAATTTAAATTTATTAGTATGGTAAATTTCTATTTACCCAAGTGGAATATAGGTTCCGCTTGAACCGTACATGGGGCGAATTTGTGTATATATTCTAATTTTTATCGGGAATTTGTGATGTTTTTTACAAAATAGCTACTTTACAATCGGTTTTTCTTATTGTATAATGGAGCCGTATGGGGAAATTTTCCCTGCAAGAAAATCTTAAATCATGCTGTGATATACAGCAATAAAAATGGAGGAATTACCATGTCTGTAAAAGTTGCTATTAACGGTTTTGGTCGTATCGGCCGTCTGGCTTTCCGTCAGATGTTCGGCGCTGAGGGTTTCGAGGTCGTCGCTATCAATGACCTGACTTCCCCCGCTATGCTGGCTCACCTGCTGAAGTATGACTCCACCCAGGGCGCTTACGCTGCTCCCTTCGGTACTCATACTGTTGAAGCTGGCGAGGACAACATTGTTGTTGACGGCAAGAAGATCACCATCTACGCTAAGGCTAACGCTGCTGAGCTGCCCTGGGGCGAGCTGGGTGTTGATGTAGTTCTGGAGTGCACCGGTTTCTACACTTCCAAGGCTAAGGCTCAGGCTCACATCGACGCCGGTGCTAAGAAGGTTGTTATCTCTGCTCCCGCTGGCAACGACCTGCCCACCATCGTTTACAATGTTAACCACGAGACTCTGACCAAGGATGACAACATCATCTCTGCTGCTTCCTGCACCACCAACTGCTTGGCTCCCATGGCTAAGGCTCTGCACGAGCTGGCTAATGTTGAGGCTGGTATTATGTGCACCATCCACGCTTACACCGGCGACCAGATGATTCTCGACGGTCCTCAGAGAAAGGGCGACCTGCGCCGCAGCCGCGCTGGCGCTATCAACATCGTTCCCAACTCCACCGGTGCTGCTAAGGCTATCGGCCTGGTTATCCCCGAGCTGAACGGCAAGCTGATCGGCGCTGCACAGCGTATCCCCACT
>JAZRRA010000077.1:0-14724 GCA_045650305.1 Faecousia sp. | reverse complement strand
TGGCTACGATCCGACTTGGATCAGGTCAGAAATGCTCTGCACGGCCTGACGCATCACATCGTCAGCGATCTCGAAAGCGTTGGCGAAGGTGATCTTCTGATCGGTCACATACTTCAAACGGTCGTTGGGAATGATGACCAGGGAGTCCACCTTGTCAGCCAGGGCAGCAATGCCGGCCTCAGCCTGACGCATACGGTTTGCACCCTCAAACTTGAAGGGCTTGGTCACAACACCAACAGTCAAAATACCGGCTTCGTGAGCCAGGTCAGCCACGATGGGAGCTGCACCGGTACCGGTACCACCGCCCATACCGGCAGTGATGAACACCATATCGGTATTTTCCAGGATCTTTGCGATCTGGGCACGGGATTCCTCAGCGGACTTCTGACCAACTTCGGGCTTAGAACCTGCACCCATACCGTTGGTGAGCTTTTCACCGATCTGCACCTTGTTGCGGCAGACAGACTTATTCAAATCCTGCTTATCGGTATTGATTACAACGAATTCAACACCGTCAACACCGGAATCGATCATTCGATTGATAACATTGTTGCCGGCACCACCGACACCAATCACTTTGATTTTTACAACTCGCTCTTGAAACATTTCAGGCATTTGCGACATCCTCCTATGTATGTTTCGCAGTATGGGCAATGCCCATTCTGCGGCTTTTATAATTTTACTTTTATATTCTAACCCCAAAAATCGATTTGGTCAATAGAAAAGTTTAACTTTCTACAAAAATATTTAATTTTTTTCTTCCAATATCACGAAAAAAGGTTATGTTTGACTTTTCCGTCACGAATATCCAAAATTCCCGTGTCTTTTTCTGTAAATTGCTTTTCGATCACCGTATGCAGATCGGACAATTTCTTCTCCAAATTGGAATCGTCACCCAATAAAATCTGGAAACGGGTGTTATCGTACCAAAGCTCCAATTCTGTCATTTTTGACACATCAATGGAAGCCATGCTGCCAATAAAGCCCGCATTTTCCAGTTCCTGCATAATGGTCACCGCTGTGGCAAGCCGCTCTTTTTCCAGAACCAACGGATCCGTTTCTGTGCTAAGCTCATGGGCTACCGCATTTTCACCGACCACCGGGCTTTCCAGCAGCACACCTACGATTTTGGTGTATTTCTCTGCATCCGCTTTATCGCAGGTATCCACTACCCTGCCCCTGGAATTTAACAGCCACCAGGACCCGGTTTGATCCTGGGCGGAATAGACAACTTCCAGCTCTTTAATTTGAATTACCACCGTATCCGGCAATTTGATACCGATGCGAATATCATCAGCATAGGTAAGTTTATCTTCGATATTGCTGGCAATTTTTGCCTTACTGAGGGTCAGCAGGTTTTCACCATCCATAATGCCGGAGGCTTCCCGAATTGTCCAGGCATCGTATTTTACATTGCCGGCAACCTGCACATCCCGCACCTTAAAGAAAATAGACATACCAAACAGTACCGCCAGCACCACCGCAACCACAGTTGCCAGTTGCAGAAAGAAACGATTACGGTTAAAGGGCTTCGGCTGGGTATATACCACATCCTGCTCCACCCTTTGCCGGGCTTTTGCACGGGCTCGTTCCTCCTGCCGCTGTTTTTTCTCTTTATTATCCATAGTTATCCTCGTTTCATCAGCTTTTCCATAATGCCACAGACCCGTTCTGCAGAGTCCGGCACCACCACGCTGTGAAGGGCCTTTTGCATTTTTACGCTTCTGGCAGGATCCTCCACAATGGATTTGATCTGCTCATAGATCTTTTCTGCTGTGCAATCCTTTTCCAGCACCACCACTGCACCGCCGGATTGCTCCAAAGCACGGGCATTTTTCTCCTGATGGTTATCCGTCACATTGGGAGAAGGAATCAACACACAAGGCGTACCGGAAGCGGCAATCTCGTTGCAGGTGGATGCACCTGCCCGACTGATGACCACATCTGCCGCCGCCATCACCGTGGGCATATTATAGATATATTCTCTCATGGTGATGGATTTGGTACTTTGAATATCCACACCTTTTTCTTTCACCAGGTCAGGCATCCACTCCCAGCCGTAAGAACCAACGGCGTGGATATGCTGGAAAGGAAATCCTGCATCCTGCTCAATGCGAAACAAATCAGCCATGGCACGGTTCATGGCCATCGCACCCTGAGAACCAAAGGTGGAAACGATCACCGGTCGCTGATCCAGCCCCAATTCCTCCCGAGCAGCAGCCTTTTCCGTATAGATAAACTCCCGACGAACCGGCATACCCACAACTTCCACCTTACGGCTGTCCTGATAGTGGCGGATACTCTCCGGGAAACAAACCAGAACCTTATCCACAAATTTGGATGCCAGCTTGGTGGTCATGCCGGGCATAGCGTTGGATTCGTGGACACAGGTGGGAATCTTCATCAAATGGCCGGCATACAAGGCCTGAAAACTGGCATAGCCACCGGTTCCCACGATCACATCCGGTTTAAATTCCCGAAAAATCTTCTTACATTTGCCAATACCACTGATGGTGGCACATACCGCTTTGATATTGCCTTTCAAGGCTTTCCAGGATTTGGAACGCCAAATACCATAGGCAGGTACACATTTTAAATCATACCCTGCCTTGGGTACCAGTTCCTGCTCCAGCTCGTCACCGCCGCCGATAAACAAGATCTTACTGTCAGGGTAACGCTCTTTCCATATATTTGCTACGGCAATGGCAGGGTTAATATGTCCCCCCGTACCGCCGCAGGTAAATATCACATTCATTGGATCTCCTCCTGTCTTGCCGCCCGATCCCGATACCGGGATATTCCTAACAGAATCCCCATTTCTCCCAAATTGACTGCCAGTGCTGTACCGCCATAGGAGAAAAAGGGTAATGCCACACCGGTGGAGGGCAACAAATTGGTAACAACGCCCATATTGAGTATGGTCTGTACCGCAATTTGTGTGGTAATACCTGCGGCCAACACGGTAGAAAACCGATCTCTTGCCCGCAGGGCGATCCAGTAGCCCCGAAGGATAAAGACGGCAAACAGCAATATGATGCACACTGCTCCAACCAGTCCCAATTCTTCGCAAACCACTGCAAAAATATAGTCATTATACTGAAAAGGAAGGTAAAGATATTTTTGTTTACTTTTCCCCAATCCCAGTCCAAACAAGCCACCGGAACCGATGGCATAAAGAGATTGTAAAATCTGATACCCGGTATTTCCCGGATCTTCCTCCGGGTGAAACCAGGCGGTGATCCGATCACCTGCGTAGCCCAAAAGACTTACATACACGATCACGAACACCAATGCACCACCGGCACCGGCTAAAAGCCATCGTCCCTTTGTGCCGGCTACAAACATCATCACCACCGCCACCATACCCAAAAGCATAATGGCAGATAAGTGCCGTTCCAGTGCCAAAGGCACCAAAATGCCCATCATGGCCGCACTGAACCCCAATACTCCGTACCGAAAGGTTTTGGCATCACTGCCGAAACCACGGGTCAGCTTGGCAAGTAACAAAATCAGGGTAAATTTCGCAATTTCCGAGGGCTGAAACTGCAATCCTCCTATATTGATCCACCGTTTTGCACCGTTTACTGTCTGCCCGAACAAAAGCACAAGCAAAAGCAGCACAATACTGCCCCAATACAAAGGCCATGCCATTTTCAGCCAAAAATCTGCCGGTACACGGCTTATCAGTGCCATGGCGATCAATCCGATCACGCCACAAACCGCTTGCTTTGCAAAATACCGTGTAGACGATTCGTACCCCGTGTCATAAAGGCTTTGGGCATAGCTTGCCGAATACAGCATAGCAAGTCCCACAGCCAATATGATCAAAAGTAATGCAAGAAAAACCGGGTCAACTTTGTCGCCGCCTCTTTTCAGGCGGCGGTCCTCTTTGGCATACAGAGTTTTCCCTGATGCCATATTAAGACTCCTTTACTGAAACAAACCGCTGATACCAAACCATGCCAGCAGGCACATCAGTGCAGAAACTGAAGAAAATACCAGCACGATCTTAACTTCTTTCCAGCCACACTTCTCAAAATGATGGTGGATAGGTGCCATTTTAAAGAAACGCTTGCCGTGGGTGGCACGGAAATAGGCAAACTGGATCAGGTCAGATACCACTTCCATCATATAGATAAAGCCGACCAAAATCAGGACAAGAGGCATATCCAGTGCAAAGGCAAGACCGGTTACGATACCGCCCAAAAACAGAGAGCCGGTATCACCCATAAACACCTTGGCAGGATGCCAGTTATAGAACAGATAGGCCACCAACGCACCAAACAGTGCCGCAGGCAAAATTGCCAGATCAAAAAAACCCTTCGCACAAGCTGCCGCCGTAAAAAACGCCATGACGGGCAATGTTACGGTGGCACACAAGCCGTCGATGCCATCGGTGAGGTTCACTGCATTGACAGTACCCACCATAACAAACATGGCAAAGAAAATATAGATAATGGGATGAATATGCCACTTGACATTGAAAAACGGGATATAAAGTTCGGTGGTCATCACATTTTGACGGTACAAAATGTACAGATAAATCACAGATACCACCAGTTGCAGTGCCATTTTCTGGAACGCCGTCAGACCCAATTCCCGTTTGAATTTGACCTTACAGAAATCATCCAAAAAGCCCACAATACCAAAGCACAGTGCCAAAGCCAGCACATAGAAGGCGGTATAATCCGAAGTGGTGAACAAATTGCCAACCAAACACAAAATCACAGCCCCAATAAACATCAAGCCGCCCATCAGGGGTGTGCCAACTTTGGAATTATGCCAGGTAGGGCCAATTTTATGCACAGACTGTCCTGCCTTCAAGGCACGAAGCACGGGCAGCAATACAAGACCCAGCACGCCGGACAAAACGCCGCCGGCAAGGCATGTCAATAAAATTCGTGTCATATGTTCATCCTCCGATTATCTATCTTGCAGAAAAAGCTCCAAAGCCACTTCCATCTTCATGCCACGAGAACCCTTAAACAGCAGAACATCCCCGGGCTTTGCCAGTGTCAGCAGATCTCTTGCCAGGGCTTCCTTATCCTCATAATGGCTTGCCTGCTCCATACCGGCACTTTTCGCACCTTTCAGCATAGCCTTACTTTCTGCACCATGGCACAGCAAAATATGGGCATATTTTGCCGCAAGCTGTCCTACCTTTTCATGGGCGGCAGGACTGTGGCTGCCCAGTTCCAGCATATCCCCTAAAACCGCGATCCGGCGACCTTCCCGATTGCCTAAGACCTTCAGTGCCGCCTCCATGGATTCAGGGCCTGCATTGTAGCAGTCTTTTATCACGGTGATACCCTTATGGTCAAAAATCTCTTGACGGCCTTCCATGGTGCGGAAGTTTGAAAGTCCTTTTTGGATATTTTCTTCTGTTACGCCCAAAGCAAGACCCACATGGATCGCCGCCAGAGAATCTGCCACATAATGCTCGCCCTCCAGAGGCAAAAATACGGGAAATTCCCTTTCATCACTGCACGCAATGTACCGGATCCCCTCTGTGCTGTATGTGACATTCTTCGCACGAAGGGAACAATGCTCCCCTATGCCAAAGTATTCCCCGGAAACCGGCAGTTTTTCCCGACTGCCCCAAAGATAGTCGTCGTCACCAAAAAGGATCAGCTTTCCGGTTTCGTCCATTCCTTCGGTGATCTCCAGTTTTGCCTGCAAAATTCCCTCACGGGAGCCTAAATTTTCAATGTGCATAGTACCGACATTGATGATCACACCGATCTGAGGTTTTGCCATTTGGGACAGATAGGCAATTTCCCCGAAATGGCTCATTCCCATTTCCAGAACCACGGCCTCGCTGTCTGCATCCATGGAAAGCACCGCAGAAGGCATACCCAGATCATTATTATGATTTGCCGGTGTTTTGCTGACCTTATAGGTGGTTTCCAGCACCGCGGCGATCATTTCCTTCGTGGTACTTTTGCCCACAGAACCGGTTACGCCGATGATTTTCGGGTTCATCTGTCGCAGCAATCCTGCGGCGATCTGCCCTAAGGCGATACGGGTATCCTCCACCACAATGGCGGGAAAATCCCCTTCCAACCGACTGCACAGCACTGCGGCAGCACCCTTTTCCAATGCACCGGGAATAAAATCATGACCATCCCGGGCGGCGATCAATGCCACAAAGAGCTGACCGGGCAATAGCTTTCGGGAATCAATGTTTGCACCGCAAAATGTCACATCCTGATATTTGGGGTGAACCTTGCCGCCACACCACTGGGCAGCCTGCTGTAACGAAATATGGGCCATAGGGCATCCTCACTTACAAGTATTTTGCAACCTCTTCCCGTTCATCCAGATGGTTCTTCACACCATGGATCTCCTGGTAGGTTTCATGGCCCTTTCCGGCCAATACAATTATATCATCTTTTTCCGCAATGTCCATAGCATAATGAATAGCCTCAATGCGGTTTTCAATCACGGCACAATTACTTCTGTCCGCTACGCCCCGTAAAATATCCTCAATGATGGCATGGGGATCTTCTGTACGGGGGTTATCGGAAGTGATCACGGCAATATCCGCAATTTGTGCGCCGATTTTGCCCATAATGGGGCGTTTTACCGGGTCACGGTCACCGCCGCAACCAAAAACTGCGATCAGCCGGCCCTTACAAAAGCCTTTTACGGAAGAAAGGACATTTTCCAGTCCGTCGGGGGTATGGGCATAGTCGATCAACACGGTATAGTCCTTGCCGGGGGTAGGTACTACCTCTACCCTGCCCTTAACGCCTACGGCAGTTTTCAGTGCCTGAGCACTTTCTTCCAGAGAAATGCCCAATTGCAGGGCAATACCCAAAACTGTCAGCACATTGTAAACCGTGAATTTTCCGGGAATTGCCAATTCTACCGGCACTTGCTTGACCCCATGCACCGCAGTAAAGCGGATACCTTCGGAGAAAAGTTCCAGATCTTTTGCCATCAGATCTCCGTCGCCCTGGACAGATGTGGTGATCAAAGGACAACGGGATTCGGCTGTGATCTCGCAAAACCATTCATCATCCCCATTGGCAACTGCCTTGTCACAACGGGAAAACAGCATAGCCTTTGCTTTGCAATATTCTTCCATGGTTTTATGGAAATCCAAATGATCCTCCGTCAGGTTGGTAAAGGCCGCCACATCATAGTGGACACCCCCCACCCGATCCAACGCCAAAGCATGGGAGGACACCTCCATAATGGCGTGGCTACAACCGGCTTCCACCATTTGGGCAAACAATGCCTGAAGATCCGGGCTTTCCGGTGTTGTCCGTTCGGTAGGCACGACCTGCGAACCGATGCGGTTTTCCATTGTGCCGATAAGACCCACCTTAGCACCCCGTACCGTTTCCAAAATATGCTTTAACAGCAAGGTTACGGAAGTTTTTCCGTTGGTGCCGGTGACACCGATCATGCACAGTTTCTTAGCCGGATGGTCATAGAGATTGGCGGCGATCTGTGCCATGGCCAATCGGTCAGAGGCAACCACAACATAGGGAATATCCTGCTCCGGCTCTTTCGCGGTCACCACAACGGACGCACCCTTCTCCATAGCACCGGGAATAAAACGATTGCCATCGGTGGCAAATCCGGAAACTGCCATAAAGAGGTTGCCCGGTTGCACCTTGCGGGAGTCAAAAGCCATTCCCGTGATCTCCATATCCATATCAGCATGGCATTTTACCACTTCCACGCCTTCCAAAAGCCGGCTCAATTTCATAATCTTTTCTCCTTTGTATCAATCCTGACAGGATGTATCTGTAAATGTCAATGTAATTGTAGTCCCCATAGGAACCAGCGTATCCTTGGGATGGGACTGCATGGTCACCACCACCGACGGGAGCAATTCCTGATTGCCCTCCGGCAAAATATAGAGTCCCAATTCTCCTGCGGCTTGTGCCGCCTCAGGTCTGTTCATGCCGGTAAAATCCGGAACGGAAACCATTTGCGTTTCCGGTTCTTCCCCCATATAAATCAAAACCTGGCTTCCACCCGGAACTGCGGTGCCGGGTGCAGGAAGCTGACCGGTAACGCGATCGCCTTCCCCCACGAACTGTGCAAGCAAGTGATTTTCTTTCAGTTTTGTGGTAATTTCCTCTTTTGTCATGCCGGTAAAGTCGGATAAAATCACCATTTGCCCGGCAACATCGCCCTCCGGGTAGGTTTTCGGCACACCCAGGTAGGACAAAATATCTCCCAGCACCGCACCTACCGTAGGGGCCGCCATGACACCGCCGGAGATATACAGCCCCGTACTGCGAGATGGCGTATCCAGGGCAACCAGTACAATATACTGCGGATCGTCCATGGGTGCAACCCCTACAAAGGAAACAATTTTATCCAGTGTGGGATTGCCGTTTTCATCCAGCACATCGATCTTTTCACTGGTTCCGGTCTTTCCGCCAATGGAAAACCCATATACCTGGGCATTTTTGGCTGTGCCTTCGGTAACCACCGATTCCATCAAGGTACACATGATCTTTGAGGTTTCCTCACGGATCACCTGCCGTACTACGGTAGGCTCTTGTTTCAGTACCGTATTGCCATGGGCGTCTAATACCTCCGAAACTACATAGGGTTCCATCAGGTATCCCCCGTTGACCACGCTGGAGATCGCCCGCACCAGTTGTAACGGCGTCAGCTTAAAGGTCTGTCCGAAAGAACCGGAGGTCAAAGAAGCCGTCCCCCATTTATCCGTATCTACGATCAGGGATCGGTCAAAAAACACGCCCTTACTTTCTCCGGATAAATCGATGCCGGTCTTTTCCATGATTCCGAAGTTTTGAATATACTCATAAAACCGCTGTCCGCCAAGGGTCAGGGCAATATTGGCAAAGGCTAAGTTGCAGGAATTTTGTAGTGCCTGGGCGGTGGTTTGGCCGCCATGTCCCGAAGAACGCCAACAATGCAACAACTGGCTTCTGCCGGGAATGTGTGCCGCTCCGCCGCAGGAAAAATGATTTTCCAAAGTGACTGCACCGCTGTCCAGTGCCGCCGCCAGGGTCAAAACCTTGAAGGTAGAGCCGGGTTCATAGCCATCGGATAGGCACCGGTTTCGCCATTGTTTCAGCCGTGCATCTGTCAATGCCTGCTGATAGGCTGCTTTTCCCTTCTCGTATGCCTCCGAACCTTCCGGGCAGGCAAGATAGCTTTCTTTTAGAGCATCAAGCTCTGTGCGGCTCTCTTCATCATAGATTTCCAAATATGCATTGGGGTCATAACTACCTAATGTTGCCATGGCAAGAATTTCCCCGGTATTCACATTCATAACCATGCCAAAGGCACCGTTTTGCACATCATAACGGGCAATTGCCGCTTCCATTTCCTTTTCCAGGCAGGCTTGCACCGTCATATCCAATGTCAGCACCACATCGCAACCATCTTGTGCTGCAACATACGCTTCATAGGTATAGGGCATATCCATTTCATGATTGCCGGTTCCGGTGATGACTTTCCCCGTACCGCCCTGCAAAAAGCTGTTATATGCCGCCTCCACACCTTCCGAACCGGTATTGGAATTATTTACAAAACCAATAACCTGTGCTGCCAGTGTGCCATAGGGATAGTACCGTTTTGTACTTGGCTCCAGGTGAACTCCCTCGATCCCCTCCGCAGTGAGATAGGCCCGAACCGCGGTGGCAGTTTCCCCATCCACGCCGGCGGCGATCTGTTTATATCGGTATGCCGTATCCCGGGATTGTTCCAATATCCAGGCAGGATCTTTATCTAAAAGCTCCCCCAATGCTTGACTCAGAGTATCCATATCCACCCGGGCTTGCCGCAACTGACTGGGATTGAGATAGACATTTTCCACGCTCTCGGATATGGCCAATATATTCATATTACAGTCGTAGATCGTGCCTCTGTCAGGAGACACCGCTGTGGTACGGGTCTGATTATTTTGTGCTTTCTCCAAATAATAATCATACTGGGTGATCATCAGGTTATAAAGCTGTATCACCACCGGGATAAATGCCACAATGCCCAAAAATACGGCCATAACAATAATGCGGCGATGCTGTCCGCTGTCACCACGCAGTCGTCCGTACTCCCGTTTACGACTTGTTTTTTTCATAGTTCCCGACCTTTCGCCATAAGACTTGAATGGGCAGCAAGGGAATCCCTCGCCGCCCATTTGAGCTGCTATTTCAGTCTATTGGCCGGGACAATCTTTATGCAAAAAGATTGGTTAAAAAAGACATGAATTGTTCCCAGATCGTCTGGGGCTGCTCCACCATCTGTTCGGCATGGTTTTCTGCCGGATCTGCCTGCACCTGAATCACGGTGGCTTGATCTGCGGGGATCATTCCCAAAGCAAGGGCTGTCTTTTCTACACTTTCCAAATCCACACTGGCATGAAATTCCTGAGAAACGGCTTCCTTCTCATGGGTCAGCGTCTTTACATGCTCCGCCATGACCTGTGCCTCCGCACGGGCATTTTGGAACTGGGTCAGCCCCACTGCCATAAAGATCAGCAACACTGCGGCTACTACAATACTACAAAACGCCACCGGGTCCAAATAAATGACCTTCTTCGTTTTCTTGCCGCTAACCGTCTTTTTCCGGGGCTGCTGTGCAGGAACTGCAGGCATAACCTTCCGTGCGGCAGAGCCGTCGGTATAGAAATTCACATATAAGATGTCATATTTTTGTGCCATCTGCAATTCCCACCTTTCTTTCATCAGATTTTCTCACAAACACGCAATTTGGCACTGCGACTTCTGGGATTTTCCGTTAATTCCCCATCCGTGGCAACGATCGGCTTTCGGCTGATCACCTTTACCTGAGGTTTTTTTCCACAGACACATACCGGAAATCCGGGAGGACAAGTACAGCCCTTGGCCCATTCGTTCATGCCAAGCTTGACGATCCGATCCTCCAAAGAGTGGAATGTGATGATCGCCAACCGTCCGCCGGGATTCAAAAGCCCCACCGCGTCGGTCATGATCTTTTCCACTGCACCTAATTCGTCATTAACTGCAATACGGATCGCCTGAAAGCTCCGCTTTGCAGGATGTTGTTTTTCCCGAAGCGCCATAGGGGGCATGGCACTTCGGATAATATCCACCAATTGCAAGGTGGTCGAGATAGGCGATTGTTCTCTTTTGCGGCAAATGGCTGCCGCAATTTGCGGTGCATACCGCTCTTCGCCATAGGTATATAAAATTCGCTTCAGTTCTTCCTGGGACCAGGTATTGACTACCTCATAGGCATCTAAACTGTCGCAATTGTTCATTCGCATATCCAGCGGTGCATCGATCATATAAGAGAAGCCCCGTTGACCATCATCCAATTGCGGGGAAGATACACCCAGATCCAAAAGAATACCATCCACACCGGGAATATCCAAATCCTTTAAAACCTGTGCCATCTCACAGAAATTGGAATGCACCAGGGTGACCTTGTCACCATATATCTTCAACCGCTCCCCTGCGGCCTTCAGTGCTACCGGGTCCCGATCAATACCGATCAGTCTGCCGGTAGTCAATCGCTCCGCGATACATTTGGAGTGACCGGCACCGCCCAAAGTACCATCTACATAAATGCCGTCGGGTTTGATATGCAAACCATCCAAACATTCCTGCAACAGCACAGAAACATGATGAAACTCACTCATAAGCCAATGGCCTCCAAAGAAGCCAGCAATTTTTCGGGGGTGAGATTTTCAGATTCAAAGCGGTTAAACTCTTCTGCATCCCAAATCTCTGCCTGACCGGCACGACCCACGATCATCACTTCTTTTCCGATCCCTGCGTAGTCCAGCAGGAATTGGCTGAGGGAAAAACGAAACTGCTTATCGGGGTTACACTCGATGGCATTCATAAAAATCAAGCTGGTGGCGGCAGAGCGTTGAGAGATGGGAAGTGCGTTGTAATTCTGACTTAATGTGTCAAAATCCTGATCGGTATAAACGGTCAAGCAACGATGGCCGCAGTTTACGCCCAAAGTCACATAAAAATCTTCGCCCAATTCTGCACGAAGCTTCGCAGGAACAAACAGACGATTCTTATCATCCAGCTTCGCAGGGTATTTTCCGATCAAAACGCTCACCTCCTACTCCATTTTACTCCACTTAACTACCATTTCGCTCCATTTAATGACAGTATAACGGATAGAAAAACAAAAATCAATACTTTTCTGCAAAAAAATCCAAATTTTTTTCGTCTTTTTCCTACCTTTTTCAAATTTTAGAACAGTTGTTCTAAAACACCTTCCATCCTGCAAAAAGCAGGCTATCTACATGAATTGGATCGGCAAAATCATAGAATCTACGATTCCACTCTAAAAAACAATCGAACTCCTCGGCATACTGCTTGTGCTTCAGAGTTCGATTTATCAAAACACGATCGCGAAGGAATTATGCGTAGGAAATCCCACATTGCAACCGAGGATCATATTGTTTTTTGAAACTTGCTGGCATGTCAAACGAAATACAATCTGTCATTTTCCTGCACACAACGGATCTTTGCAGGCTTTTTACCGCAGGAAAGGAGAAAATCTGCCAGGGGTGTTTCCACTTTTTCCTGCACAATGCGGCGAAGATTTCTGGCACCGCCATGGAATGTTTCTGCGGTAACCAAATCTGATGCCAAGGTTCGGGGTAAAGTCAGCTGCATTTGATGGGCTTTCGCCCGATCTGTAAGACGATCCAAATATTTTTGTGCGATGGCCTCCATATCGGTCTTTTCCAGTTTTTTAAAGCACACCACTTCATCTAACCTGCCGATAAATTCCGGCGGGAATCGGTTACGCAAGGCCTCCAACGACCGATCGGATCGGTCGGCAGGACGAAAGCCCAAACCGTCTCCCCGAATCTCCCCTCCCACATTGGAGGTCATGGCGATCACGGCATTTTTAAAGCTGACTCGACGCCCCGTAGAATCCGTCAAAACCCCTTCTTCCATGATCTGCAATAAAATTCCGGCCACATCCGGATGGGCCTTTTCCAATTCGTCCAGCAGAACAAGGCAATAGGGTCTGCGGCGTACCGCCTCTGTCAGCTTGCCGCCTTCCTCATGCCCCACATACCCGGGAGGGGCTCCGATCAGTCTGGCAACAGAATGTTTCTCCATATATTCCGTCATATCCAGTCGGATCATGGCATCTTCCTTGCCGTACAGTTCCCTTGCCAGAATCCGGCACAATTCCGTTTTTCCCACCCCCGTGGGACCGGTAAGCAATATACTGGCCACCGGACGATTTTCGTCACGCAACCCGGAAAGGCCGGTACGAATGGCACGGCAAACCTTTTGTACCGCCCTTTCCTGCCCCACCAATTGGGCATAGACGGTTTTTTCCAAATTCAGCAGTTGCAGACGGCGATCCTCTGTCAGTCGTCCCACCGGGATGCCGGTACGCATAGACACCGCCCAGGCAACATCCGCACCCGTTACGGTTTTCATTCGTTTGCTGTTGCCGGCCCGCAATGCCAATTTCTGCATCTTATCCCGTAATTCCGCCGCTTTTTCAAACTGACTGGTACGAACCGCCTGAGAAAGTTCTTCTTCCAGACTTTCCTGCATTGCCTGCCGGGGTGCATACAATTCCTCCATCCGCACATGGGATGCACCCTCATCCAAAAGGTCAATGGCCTTATCCGGCAGGTAGAGATCCGGTAAATACCGAACAGACAGCCGTACCGCCTCGGAAATTGCCTCATCGGATATTTTTACATGGTGGTGCTTTTCCAGGCCCGGTTTCAGTCCCTCCAAAATTTCCATCGTTGCCGAAGCATCCGGTTCTTCCACCCGAACAGGTCGGAATCTTCTTTCTAATGCCGGATCTTTTTCAATGTATTTTCTGTATTCTTCCATGGTCGTTGCACCCAGCATCTGCAATTCTCCCCTGCCCAAAGCAGGTTTGAAAATATTGGCCGCATCGATTGCTCCCTCAGCCGCACCGGCACCAACGATGGTGTGCATTTCATCCACAAATAAAATCACATCGCCGCTGCGTTTGATCTCCCCCAGCACATCCCGAAGTCGCTCCTCAAACTCCCCACGATATTTGGTACCTGCCACCAAATTGGCCATATTCAGACTTACCAGCCGCTTGTTTTTCAGCTGGGGCGGCACATTTCCCGATGCCATTCTTTGGGCAAGGCCCTCCGCAATGGCGGTTTTCCCTACCCCCGGCTCTCCCACCAACGCCGGATTATTCTTGTTTTTTCGACTGAGAATACCGATCACCATGTCGATCTCCCGATTTCTTCCGATCACCGGCTCCATGGTCGCCGCCTTTTGGATCAGATCCTCACTGAATTGGTCTAATAGTTTCGTTGCAACCGCCTCCTTTTTTGTTTTCTCACCCCGTACAAGGTGCATCCGTTCCACTGTTTTGGAAAACAGCTCTGCCCCATTGATACCGCAAAACAGCATCAAATCCGAAGCCGCCGTATTTTCCTGCCGAAGCAGGGATAGCAAAATATGCATGGTATCGATCCTGGTCGTACCGTGGAATCTGGCTTCCATGCCAGCCCCTTTCAGGATCTTTCCGGCCTCACCGGAAAATCCCTGAGGCAAAGGCAATCCCGCCGTGCCTGCACCGTACAAAAGAAGGATCATCTTTTCCAGGAAGGGACGCGTACATCCTGCCATACGCAGCATCTGTCCTGCAGAAGACGGATCTGCCGATAGTGCCAACAGCAAATGGCTGCTCCCCACATAGCTATGTCCCATTCCACGGGCATTTTCTGCCGCCGTCAATAACAGTTTCTGGGCCCCC
>JAZRRA010000076.1:0-5859 GCA_045650305.1 Faecousia sp. | reverse complement strand
TGAAGATCCACCCGGTATTTTTTATAATCCCCTTGTTTAGGTTTACCGTGGCAAAAAACCACCATGCTTGCCACATTGTCCGAACCGGAGATATTGGAAATATCATAGGATTCGATTCTCTCCGGCGTGGGAATAGAAAGCATTTTTCCCAGTGTCACAAGGGTCATATTGTTTTTTTCCTCTTTATCGGAGATCCGCTGAGCTTCCTGCAAAGCATTACGATTGGCCATCTCCACAAGACGAAGATTATCTCCCCGTTCCGGCACTTTCAAATATGTCTTTTTCCCATATTCCTGACACAGCAATTGTTCCAGCAATTCCTGATCTTCTATGGCAAAAGGTAACAGAATATTTTTCGGTGCGATCCCTCTGGAAAGATAATATTGTTTCAGCAAGCTGGAAACAGTATATTGGGGATCATCCGGGCTTATGATCTCAAATTCCTTATCTGTAAGCTCTCCGTCGGAAAAATGCAATACAGCAAAGCAGGCCTTTGTCTCCGTTTGCCCGTATCCGATGGCATCTGTATCTGCCTGATTTCCCGCAGTAACGAACTGCTTTTTTCCCAATGCCTGAATGGCCAAAATGCGATCACGCAAGCCGGCAGCCAGTTCGAAATTTAATTCTTCCGACGCATCCTGCATCTCCTTTTTCAAAGCATCGGTAACTTGTTTGTAACCGCCCTCCAAAAGTGTGCGGACTTGCATGATTCGATTGCGGTATTCTTCTTCACAATTTTTCCGGCACCATCCCATGCACTGATTCATGTGAAAATTCAGGCAGGGTCTTCCCTTTCCAATATCTCTGGGAAATTTCTTTCCGCAGGTGGGTAGTTTGAATATCTCGGAAATGGTTTTGATCAGCTTTTGGGTGATACCTCTGCTGCCGTAAGGGCCAAAATAGAAAGCACCGTCATCATTTAATTTGTTTGCCAAAGTCAGCACCGGAAAGGTCTCCTTCCAATCCAGGCGGATATAGGGAAAACCCTTGTCATCCTTTAAAAGGATATTATATTTTGGCATATACCGCTTGATTTGAGCACATTCTAAAATCAAAGCTTCAAATTCACTGCTTGCTATGATCACATCAAAATGATCAACCTTGCTGACCATAAGTCTTGTTTTGGGAGAATGGGATCCCGTATCCTGAAAATACTGGCTGACCCGATTGCGGAGTTTTTTTGCTTTTCCCACATAGATGACATGATTTTGGTTATCACGCATCAAATATACACCGGGCTCCAAAGGCAGGGAGGCCGCTTTTTGTTTTAATTCGGATATTGTCAATTCAGGCACCTCCCCCATAAAAAATGCCGCCTCAATGCTTCAGGCATCGAGGCGGTAAGTTGATAAATCAATATACATCCCGCTGAAGCAGGGTTTCCAGGGCATTCACAGCCGCTTCTGCATCAGAGCCAACAGCAGAAATGGTAACCTCTGCACCGGTAATGACGCTCAGGGACATAATTCCCAGCAAGCTCTTGGCATTCATTTTCCGATTTTCGGATTCCAACCAAATGCTGCTTTCAAATTCGTTTGCTTTCTGCACGAAATAGGTAGCTTGTTTGTTGTGCAAACCGGATTCACAACGAACAATAACATTCTTACTGAACATACATAACACTCCTTATGGTCATATCAATCAAATATGCCTTGTGCTTATATGATAACAAATTCGCAAAAAAAGTCAACATCTTTCCAGTTAATTTCCACAAATCAACAAAGGAATATATGAAATATCGGGAGGAATATAAGAAACTGCCCAAAAAATCAGGAAAATTCTGCAATTGTAACGCCATCTTCTCCTTCGCCATAGACACCCAATCGGAAAGTTTTTACAAATTTATTCTTTCTCAGGGACTGATGAACCGCACTTCTGAGGACGCCGGTTCCCTTGCCATGGATAATTCTGACAGAGGGAAGCTTTGCCCGCATGGCTTCATCCAGATAACGCTCCATGACGCATATTGCTTCAATGCTGTCCATACCACGCAGATCCACTTCCTGGGGCATCGCCGCCATTTTCATTTCTCTGCCGGAATGTGCAGGACGGCCACCTTTCTGCTTGTAGGGATTTTCCTGCTCCAAAAGATAAACTTCATCCGGTTTTGCAGACAGCTTCAAAATACCTGCCTGAAGCTGATAAGTGCCATCTTTATTGATAGCAATCACACTTGCCTTTGTTCCTATTTTCAGGATCTCGACCGTATCACCGATCATAATTGCACGGGTGTTTTCCGGTCGCTTGACTTGTTTTTGGGATGCTAAGATCCGATCTTCCGTTTCATTCAAATTTTGACGCAGATTGGCCTGACGCTGATTGATTCCGGCTGTATCGGCATTTTCTGCAAGCTGTTTTTTGATGGCTTTGATTTCTTCCGATGCAAAATTTGCAGAGCGTCTTGCATCTTCGATAATCTGTTTAGCCTCCAGTCTTGCCTGCTCCAATAGCTTTTCCCGTTGCTTTTCAAGCTGCTGGTTCAGGATCTCGCTTTGCTTGTTCATATCTGCGGTTTCCTGACGCAGACGCAATGCTTCTGCTTTGGCTTGCTCCATTTGCTGTCTTTGTTGTTCCAGCTGGTTAAGCACATCTTCAAAGTCCCGGTCGTTTTTACCTACAAGATCCGATGCCTCTTTGATAATATCCTCAGATAGTCCCAATTTTCTGGAAATAGCAAAGGCGTTGGATTTGCCGGGAATACCAATAAGCAATTTATATGTGGGTTGCAAGGTTTCCACATTAAATTCGCAGGATGCATTGATGACACCCGGTGTTCGCATAGCATAGAGCTTTAATTCGGCATAGTGGGTGGTTGCAATCACTTTTGCCCCCATCTTACGGCAGTATTCGATCAATGCCATGGCAAGTGCCGCACCCTCTGCCGGGTCCGTACCGGCACCCAATTCGTCAAACAGAACTAAGGTACGCATATCGCACTGCTCCACAATATCGACGATGGTTTTCATGTGACTGGAAAATGTGGAAAGACTTTGTGCGATGGATTGTTCATCACCAATATCCGCCAAAATTGTATCATAGGTGGAAAGTTCACTGCCATCTCCGGCAGGAATATGCAGACCACATTCCGCCATGAGAATCAAAAGTCCAACGGTTTTTAAGGTAACGGTTTTACCACCGGTATTGGGACCGGTAATGATCATGGTATCAAAATCCGAGCCTAAACGCACAGAAATGGGAACCACTTTTTTACTGTCGATCAAAGGATGGCGAGCCTTCTTTAAATCGATCTTGCCGGTGTCATTCATTATGGGTGCCCATGCATTCATGCGAAATGCCAGTTTTGCTTTTGCAAATATCACATCCAGCTTAATGAGAATATGATAATTCTCCCGAATTTCATCGCTGTGATTTGCAGCTTCAGCGGATAATTCCACCAAAATACGCTCAATTTCCTTCTGTTCCTGAAGTTCCAGTTCTCTCAGGGTGTTATTGGCATTGACCGCCGCCATAGGTTCAATAAAATAAGTTGATCCCGTGGAGGAAACATCATGTACCAAACCGGGAATGTCGTTTTTACATTCACTTTTTACGGGAACTACATATCTTCCCTGGCGAATGGTGATGATAGGCTCCTGCAAAAACTTAGAATAGGAAGGAGAAGAAATGATTTTTTGCAGACTGTCCTTGATCTTTCCGCTTTGGATACGAATATGACGACGAATATCAGAAAGTGCAGGACTTGCATTGTCGGCAATCTGTTCTTCCGAAAGGATGGCACCCAAAATTTTATCTTCCAGATATTTATTCGGCGTTAAAACACGAAAGAAATCATCCAATACTGTGGCAGCTTCATCCTCTGCAATATAGGATTTGACACTTCTGGTGCAACGCAACACACTGCCGATGGAAAGCAGTTCCTTCGGTTGCAGGCAGCCGCCTTTCACAGCCCGATCCAGGGATGCAGAAACATCCGTAATTTCTCCAAAAGCGGGATTTCCTTTTTGTGTGCATAATGTAAAGGCTGCGGCAGTTTCTTTCTGCATACTAACCACATCATAAAGATCGGATGTGGGAACGATCTGCTTGCAGGCTGCTTTACCGTCAGGACTGCTTGCACATTGGCTTAACAGTTCCAGCACCTGATATAATTCCAACTTAACTTGCGATTTATCGTATAGTGTAGACATGGTAAACTCCTAAATTAACGAATCAGGCTGAAACAGCAGAGATTTATAAAAATCAAGTGCAGAAAAGCCCCGTTCCAATTGGGTCGACAAATAGGATTCTGTAATATTAGAAAGCATGGATACCGATTCAGCCGGTAATGTAAAGGAAAAAATTTTGGAAGGCTCACAATGACAAATGTATCGCATGGCATCCAGAATACCGGCTGTAAGGGGCAGACGAATATGACCTGAACCGGGATTCCGGCACACCGCACATTGTAACTGACCTGCAGAAATATCCATAAATACCCCGTTTGGATCACCGCAAATATGACAACCGTATAGATCCGGTGTGTATCCTGCAAGGCAGGCACTACGCAGTTCAAATACAGCTTTAACCTTTTCTTCCGGGATCTCCAGCTTGCACAATGCGTACAAGCAATTGAGTAACAAGGATAAAAATTCCGGGGTGGGAAAATCCTCCTGAGAAACCACTTCCCCAACCTGCGCAAAATATGTTCCCATAGATAGCTTTTGCAGATCTTTTCGCAGATCCGTAAACAGTTCAATGGTATGGGCTTCATTGACGGTATAAACACCCTTATAGTCAAACAATGTAAATTCGGCAAACGCAAGAAGCTGGCATGGGGCAGCAAGAGGACTGTTTTTCCGCCTCAGGTTGCGTACCTTGGCAGAAATTCTCCCCTGCTCCCCTGTCAGTATGGTCAGCATCGCATCGGAATCATTGTAGGGCGATACCCGCAACACCAATCCCTTGGTCTTGAGGTACATGGTTTTCCTCCAATTTCTTCGCTCTGTTATAAAGCACATAATATTCGGGTATCCCCGAATCGAGAAATACTTTCCAGTACTCTTGTGAATCCATGGTCATCCCTCCATCCATAGGATGTGCAGGATTTATAAACCATAGACTTGGAAATTATTCTCTGTAACCAAAATTGCGGACAAGGAAATCACTGTCACGCCAATTTTCTTTCACCTTTACCCAGGTGGTAAGAAATACTTTTGTTCCCATAAACCGCTCACAGTCGGCTCGTGACATGGTGGAAATTTTCTTCAGCATATCGCCGTGCTTGCCAATGATAATGCCTTTATGATTGGGCTTTTCGCAATAAATGGTGGCATCAATATCGATAATACCGCTATCCCGTTCGGAAAATTTCGTAATTTCCACGGCTGTGCCATGGGGAATTTCCCGTTCCAGACACCAGAGTAGCTTTTCCCGAATGATCTCTGCCATGACCTGCCGTTCCGGCTGATCTGTGGTAATATCATCCGGAAACAAGAAAGGACTTTCCACAGCATATTTTTTACACTGCTCCAAAAGAAGATCCACACCATCACCGGTTTTGGCAGAAATGGGAATGATGGCTTCAAAGTTTGCAGCCTTGGAATATGCCTCGATCACAGCCAAAAGCTCGTCCTTCTGTACAGAGTCGATCTTGTTGATCACCAATACCACGGGACATTTTTGGGCAGCAAGCTGTTGGATAAGTGCCTGCTCCTGAGGACCAACCGATGCGATAGGCTCTACCATCAAAATGGTCATGTCCACATCGGAAATGGAGCTTTTTGTAACATTCACCATATAGTCGCCCAGCTTGGTTCTGGGCTTATGAAAACCGGGTGTATCCACAAATACATACTGGGTGTCACCCTTTGTGACAATACCGCAAATCCGATTGCGGGTTGTTTGCGGTTTATTGGAGAC
>JAZRRA010000075.1:0-9394 GCA_045650305.1 Faecousia sp. | reverse complement strand
GTTCATAGATTTCAATAATACGACCCTTGGGAACACCGCCGATACCCAGTGCGGCATCCAATGCCAGAGTACCGGTGGGAATGGCATCCACATTCATTTCAGGGCGGTCGCCCAGACGCATCACAGTGCCTTTACCGAAATTCTTTTCAATCTGAGAAATTGCTGTCTGCAACGCCTTTTTCTTATCGGTTGCAGGAGCAGGTGCTTCATAAGCTGTCTTTTTTGTAGCCATAGTTATCCATCCTTCCTATCATAACGGGCAATCACTGCCCGTTCTCTTTCGTTGTAATCATTGGAACGCATCAATACGATATATCCGTTTTCCTCCAGGATCCGGCAGACCCCATCTCCCTGCCCCATACCAAATTCAAAGCACAAGAAGCCTCCGGGTTTTAACACCGCACTGTATTGGCTGGCAATATTACGGTAAAACTCCAGTCCGTCAGGGCCGCCGTACAATGCCAGGTGGGGTTCAAAATCCTTTACACTATGGGGCAGATCCAGCATTTCCCGGCTTGTGATATAGGGGGGATTGGATACGATCATATCAAACTTCCCCAAAAAGGAAGATGGCGTACCCAATGCATCTGCCCGCAGGCAGGTAACTCTGCCCGTCAGTTTCAGGTTTGCAATATTTTTCTTTGCCACCGCCAGTGCCTTTTGGGATATGTCGGCACAAGTCACTTTTGCAAGCGGCACACGGGAGGCAATCGCCAGTCCGATACAACCGGAACCGGTACATAAATCCAAAACACGGGGATTTTCCATCTTCTTTGCCTGCTCGATGGCAAGCTCCGTCACCGCACAGGTATCATCCCGGGGGATCAGGACATCCCGTGTTACATACAAAGGCAGTCCGTAAAATTCCCAGCAACCCAGCACATAGGCAAGGGGTTCGCCATCAAGAACCCGACTGACCGCATCTGCCATAGCCTGGCAAGCTTCTTCCCCGGCATACAGTTCCCGCTGTGCCAGGATCTCTTCCTTTGTCTTGCCGGTTACATGACACAGAAGATTTCTCGCCAGCATAGCGGCGGTATCTGCATCTTCCTGGGTCATAAAGGCTCTGCGGGCTTCCAGATAAAGGTCCGATAGTTTCTTTACCAAGCGTCTGCCCCCGTTTCCTCCGGCAAAACAGCCTCCACTGCGGAAATGGCCACCTCGATCATGCTGTCATCCGGTTCCCGGGTGGTGAAATTTTGAAACCACATTCCGGGAGCAGTCAGCACCCGAGTAAATCCGTTATCATGACGACCCACCCAGCGGTTGATCTCATAGCTGATCGCCACCACCAAAGGAAGCAGCAACAGCTTAAAGGTGATCATGATCAGGCTGTACAAAAATTCTCCACGCATATCCTGCAGTGCCGGAATGACCGCCAGAATCAATGCAGACGCCACAGAGAATACCAAAATTGACAAAATCATCACGATCAGCAAAAAGCTGGTGCCGCAACGAGGATGCAGCCGTGTCTGATTGCGGATATTTTCTACTGTCAGTGGTAATCCAGCCTCATAACAGCGGATAGTCTTATGCTCTGCACCATGGTAGGCAAAGACTCGTTTCATGTCATTCATTTGGGATACCAGGGCAATATAGCCTACAAAAATGGCGATTCGCACCACGCCCTCCACCAAATTCAAAACCAAATGGTTTTCGATCCAGTTGGATAAAATTCCGCTGAGCAGCATGGGCAGAAGGAAAAACAGTCCGATGGACATGGCAAGTCCCAAAAACACTGCAGAGTACAAAATGAACTTTTGGAAACCCTTGTCCCCCAATTTTTTCTCCAGCCATTGATCAAATTTGGAAGGCTCTGCTTCTTCCTCCGGAGAAAGATCCGCAGAATGCATCAGTGCCTTCACACCGGTCACCTGAGAATCAAAAAATGTTACCACGCCACGAATCAAGGGCCATGTACAAAAAGAACCCTTGGGATGGATTTTACGGGGTTTTACATCGATCTGCAACCCCTCTTTTGTGCGAACCACGATGGCATCCTTCTCAGGGCCACGCATCATAATGCCCTCAATCAGGGCTTGTCCGCCGATCATCGTTTTAAATTTTTCTTGCTGATTTGCCATGGATATGCCTCTTTCTTACCGGGACTCCGGTAATGTTACTGTTACTAAAGTGCCGCCTCCGTTTGCATTTTCCAGCGTTAGTGTGCCGCCGTGCATTTGCACGATCTCATCACACACCGCAAGTCCGATGCCGGAGCCACGGGCTTTGGCACTGCCTTTATAAAACTTCTTTTTCACCAGGGACAATTCATCCTCAGGGATGCCACATCCGTAATCCCGGATCCGCACCACCACATTGCCATTTTCAAAGGTCATGGCCGCATCGATTCGCTTGCCCTCACCGCCATGCTTGGCGGCATTATCCAAAATATTCAAAAATACCTGCCGCATACGCTTGGGATCGCAGGAAATCTCCGGAATATCATCATCATTGTCCTGATAGTGCAGCTTGATGCCATCTTGCTGCAACCGACTGCCATACATATACACCGTATCCTCAAATTCTCCACGAATGTCGGCAGTTTCAATATTCAGCGTCATGCGGCCATCCTGGATTCTGGTAAAGTCCAAAAGTTCCAGCACCATTTCCGTCAGACGCATTGTTTCCTTGTGAATGATCTTCACACCTTTACGGGTATCGTCACTGACATCATCGGAGTTGAGAATGGTCTCGCTCCATCCGGTGATAGCTGTCAAAGGTGTGCGAAGTTCATGGGACAGATTGGAAATAAAATCTGTCTGCATTTTTTCGTTTTGATTGATCTTCAATGACATTTCATTGATGGTATCAGAAAGGTCACCGATCTCATCATCATAGTGCTTTTGAATTTGAATACCGTAGCTTCCGCCGGTAATCAGTTTTGCCTTATCAATGATCTCACCCAAAGGCACCAAAATAGAACGGATATAGTAGTTACTGCTAAACAGCACCACCAGCACCACCGCCCCCAATGCCACAAAGCTGATCAGAGCAATATAGGCGATCTGCATATCCATGATCCGGGTGGAGGTCACATACCGCAACACACCGATCACTTCTCCGCTTTTGTAGATCACGGGACTGGAAACTGCCATGATCCGCTCCCCGGTTTGGGGATTCTTTCCCACAAAGCTTTGAATTTCTTTGGTACTGACCGCCTTTGCGATCTCATCGGTGGTCAGCACTTCCACCGACCACTGACCGTAGGACGACGCCATGACATTTCCCTTTGTATCCACAAACTGCAATTCGATGCTGTCTTTATCCTCAAAGGTATTGGCATAGGTAATGCAGGACTGGTAATATTCGTTATAGTTGAGATTTTGATACTCGGCAAAGAAATCTGTGGATGTTTGAGCCCGGAACCGCATATCCGACTCCATGGTGGAATAGTAGTAGGCGGCAAAGGCGGTGGTAATGCCAAAGGCACACACCAAGCCCAATACCAGCACCACACTCACCGTGTTCAGAAGCCAGCGGCGTCGCAGGCCTTTGACCTTAAACACGGCCATCGCTTACGCACCCCATTTATAACCGAATCCCCACACAGTTGTAATAAACTTTGGGTTTGTGGTGTCGTCCTCGATCTTGATTCGAAGGCGACGGATATTCACATCTACGATCTTCAATTCCCCTTCGTAATCTCTGCCCCATACCGCAGACAGAATATCCTCACGGGAAAGAGCCCGACCGGGATTTTGCATAAATAACTTGATAATGGCATATTCCACCTGGGTCAGGCGGATCTGCTTGCCATGCTTTTCCAGGGTGTGATTTCGCAGGTTCAGTGCAAAAGGACTCTGGGTCAGATAATCTGCGGACATTCCGCCCTCGCCGCCGATACGGCGAAACAGTGCATCAATACGCGCTGTCAGTTCTGCCGGTGAAAAGGGCTTTGTCACATAGTCATCAGCACCGGTCATCAGGCCGGTGATCTTGTCCATCTCCTGGGTTCTGGCAGTCAGCATAATCACGCCAATCTGCTTACTGGTGGCCCGAATCCGACGGCATACTTCAAAACCGTCAATATCCGGAAGCATAATATCCAAAATAGCAACGCCCACATCGGGATTTTCCCGCAGACGATCCAAAGCCTCCTGACCGGTTCCGGCTTCAATGACACCGTAACCTGCCCGTTCTAAATTGATCACAATAAAACTGCGGATATTCTCTTCATCTTCCAAAATCAGTACTTTTTTCATCATTATCCCCCCGTAGGTTCTCTTTCAGGTCACACCGGTATTCCAATGCTCATGGATCATATGAAAACTATGAAGCAGAAGTTCCTGGGTGATCTGCAAGTCATGGGCACCGTGGTCTAAGCTGGCTGCATAGATCACCGACTCCCCTTGATACAGCACAAATCGATTCTCTGCGGTGCTTTGTTCCTCCCGGCTTTGTCCCGTCAGGGTATGCACCGTCATCAGCTTCACCGCCCTATTATCCTGCCAGACATAGAAATCACAGATATTGCCCTGATCCACAACGCTGATATTTTTGGCAATACTGCTGTCAAACTCCATATACCAGCCACCGATAAAATTATGGTAGGTATAGCGTTTGTCCACTTCCCCACCCTCTGCGGTCATGGAATACCAACGGATCATATTTTGCCCGGAGGCATGGGATGCCGTATCGATGGAACGCATAGGGATCATAGCAGGCAATTCCATAATGCCGTCGGAATCAATGTCATCGGCATAGACAAAGTAGTTACGCATGGTTTTCATGCTGGTGCCGGATTCATTGGACAGAGAAACATTGGTAAAAACATTGTTTACAATGGCATACACATCCGTGATCAGGGTGTCCTCGTCCACCGCACTGGCCACATAAACAGCAGGTTTTCCTTCCTGCAACTGACCGACTAAAATCCGTTTCAGGTTGTCTGCCGCCTCGGACATATTCACCTCAACAGACCGCTGCATCACACCCTCATCGGCACTGAACAGCTCCACAACACCGCGGTCAGATTCCGTAGGTCCGGCACGGAGAATAAACAATTCGCTGCGGTCATTGTCATTCAAATCAACAGTCAAAAACTTAATATAATTGGCACTGACCAGTTGCTCCGCCTCCCCCTGGGAGAAGGAAAATACGGAAACCGAACGGGTAAGCTGATTGCTGACCTGCGTACCAACCACCAATTCCACACCGGGCTTTTCATCGATGGGTGCATACGCCACCTTATCAAAGGCAGAACCGGCAAAATCCAGGGTTTGCCAGTGGATGTACTCATTATTCACCATGGAGAAGATCAAAATATGCAAAGGTTGTTCGTCCCCATCCTTGGCATAGAGCAAGCACTCCATCACACCATCACCGTCTAAGTCAGCGGTTTGCACATTTTGCTGATGGTCACCGGATGTGGGGGCGCAATAGATCATACCCTCCATGGCGGTATTGATTACCGTTTGCAGACTGTAAAAGTCATCGGATCTTCTGGGCGGTGCGTACATTTGGTTTACGGCACGCATACCACAGCCGCCCAGGAGCAGTGCCGACAGAACTGCACACAAAAAAGCGATCTTTCTTTTCATATCGGCACCTCCTTTCAAATAGTAACCACTGCAAAGCCCATCATTTGGCTGTATCTTGTTTCAATACCACATTTTCCTGCCCCAGAACATGGATAAGTTCCGCAAGCATCGTTTTATACAATGCACATTTTGTTCCTCTGCGGACACCGCTGTCTGCAAAATAAAGAACCACCGTGTTATCTCCGGGGAACATATTGAGGATCGCCTTCACTTTTCCGTATAACGGTGAAGATTCACCGGGCAAACGCAGATACAGTACACCGGATTCCTGCACCGGGGAGCTATCTGCCTCCACCACATCTTCCCGGGCGTAGTCCGACATGGGTCTTGCCCGATTGATCACGATTTGGGGTTCTTTTTCATCCCGAACGGAAAATCTGCCGGTTATAACAACCGGTTCATTTTCTTTCAAATAACCGCCATGCTGCCCCAGCACATTGGAAAACGCCAGCATTTCAATGGATGCGGTATCATCTTCCAATGTCACATAGGCCATCATGGAATTATTCCGGGTGGTTTTCATTTTCACTGCCTGCACCACACCGGCCACGCTGACGATTTGCTCATCCTTATAAGGACATTCCTCCGACATCAGCAAGCTGATCGGCACCACATGGGTATTTTTCAGGTATGCCCGATAATCGTCCATAGGGTGGCCGGACAGATAGATGCCGGTGGTTTCCTTTTCCATCAGCATCCGGTCTGCTTTGCTCAGTTCCGGCAAGCTGGGAATCGCAATGCTCACTGCCAGGTCATCATCCAGCATGGCAAACAATCCCATCTGACCTTCCAGATTCTTCTTTCTGGAGCTGGCCAGAGAATCCATCATGGAATCATACACTGCCAGCAATTCGCTTCTATGGTGACCAAAGCAGTCCATCGCACCGCACTTGATAAAGTTTTCCACCGCCCGTTTGTTCAGTTCCTCTCCCATTCTTTGGATGAAATCCTCCAAAGATTTGAAAGGTCCGTTTTCCAAACGGTTGGCAGACATATTCCGGATCAGGCCACGGCCTACATTTTTTACCGCACCCATGCCAAAACGGATGGCATCCTTTTCAACGGTAAACTGGTCGTCGGAATGGTTAATATCCGGCGGTAATGTGGCAATCCCTAATTCCTTACATTCGGCCATATAGCCGGAGATCTTTAAGGGGTTATCCAGCACCGAAGTCATCAGTGCCGCCATGTATTCATGGGGATAATGGCATTTTAAGTAGGCGGTTTGATAAGACACCACCGCATAGCATACGGCATGTGCCTTGTTGAAGGCATAGTTTGCAAAGTCTACGATCTCATCGTAAATGGACTGTGCCACCTGCTCGGATACTCCCTTATGGATACAGCCGGGAATTCCCTGGGCTTCGTCGCCATAGACAAAGACTTTTCGCTCGGACTCGATGACCTTCATTTTCTTTTTGGAGATGGCACGGCGGATATTATCCGCCTGACCCATGGTATAACCACCCAAAGAACGGAAGATCTCGATCACCTGCTCCTGATAGACGATACAACCGTATGTAACCTTCAGGATCGGCTCTAACAGCGGCGTCTTATAGGTAATGTTTTGGGGATTGAATTTATTGGCGATGAACATGGGAATGGAGTCCATAGGACCGGGACGGTACAAAGCAACAATCGCCGTCATATCCTCGATGGATGTGGGCTTCATGTTGACACAAACACCGGTAATACCGGCAGATTCCAACTGGAATACGCCCTGGGTCTTGCCCTCTGCCAACATTTGGAAGGTTTCCGGATCATCGTCGGGAACTTTTGAAATATCGAAATTGGGATCTTTTTTCCGAATCTGCTTTTGGGCATCCTCGATGACCGTCAGGTTTCTCAGTCCCAAAAAGTCCATTTTTAAAAGACCCAATTCTTCAATGGTGGTCATGGTATATTGGGTCACGATGGTATCATCGTTTTTGGAAAGGGGTACATAGCTGCACACCGGATCGGTGGTGATCACCACACCGGCGGCATGGGTGGAGGTATTTCGAGGCATGCCCTCCAGGGACTGTGCCGTATCGATCAGCTGGCGAACCTTCTCATCGCTCTCGTAAAGCTCTTTCAGCTGGGCAGATGCCTCCAAAGCCTCCTGCAAGGTAATATTCAAGGTAGTCGGCACCAGCTTAGCCACCGCATCGGTCTGGGCATAAGAAAGGTTCAAGGCTCTGCCCACATCCCGGATGGCACCTCTTGCCTTCATGGTACCAAATGTGACGATCTGTGCCACATGGTCGATCCCATATTTATCCATCACATAATCGATCACTTCGCCCCGTCGCTCCTGGCAAAAGTCGGTATCGAAGTCCGGCATACTCACACGCTCAGGATTTAAGAATCGCTCAAAAATCAGGGCATACTTCATGGGATCCACTTCTGTAATATGCATACAGTAGGCCACAATGGATGCAGCACCGGAACCACGCCCCGGTCCTACGGGAATCCCCGATTCCTTGGCATGGCGGATAAAATCCCAAACGATGAGATAATAATTGACATAGCCCATACGGCTGATCACATCGATCTCATAGTTAAGCCGCTCCATATAGCTTTCCGGGGGATCTGCATACCGCTCCCGAAAACCATTCATACAAAGCTGACGGAAGTAGCTTTCGCCAGTATGTCCCTCCGGTACGGGAAAGGTGGGCAAATGATACTCATTGAATACAAATTCCAAATTACACCGGTCTGCGATCTTCTGGGTATTGGAAAATGCCTCCTCACATCCGGGGAAGAGTTTTTTCAGTTCTTCCTCGCTTTTCAGGTAAAATTCCTCCGTCTGGAATCGCATACGGTTGGGATCATCCACAGTCTTGCCCGTCTGGACGCACAGCAGTACATCCTGCATCTTGGCATCTTCTTTCCGAAGATAGTGGGCATCGTTGGTAACCACAAGGGGCAATCCCGTTTCTCTGGAAAGACGCATGATCCCCTGATTGACCGGAGTCTGCTCCGGAATACCGTGATCCTGCAATTCCAGATAAAAATGATCTTCACCGAAAATATCACTGAGTGCCAAAGCATGACGCTTGGCCGCATCGTAATCTTCACTCAGAAGCTGTTGGGCAACGGCTCCGGCCAGGCAGGCAGAGGTTGCGATCAGGCCTTCATGGTATTTGGCAAGCAGAGCAAGATCCACACGGGGTTTTCCGTAAAAACCATGGTTAAAGGCCTCGGAAACCATTAAGCACAGGTTTTCATAACCCTTTCTGTCTTTGCACAAAAGCACCAAATGATAGGGGTCATTATCAATACCGTGGACGCGGTCCTCCATGCCACGACGCGCCACATAGACTTCACAGCCGATGATCGGTTTGATACCTGCGGCCTTGGCGGCTTTATAAAAATCGATACAGCCATACATAACACCATGGTCAGTAATAGCTATGGCATCTTGCCCCAGCTCTTTTACACGATCCATCATACCGGAAATGCGGCACGCACCGTCCAGCAAGCTGTATTCAGAGTGAACATGCAGATGTACAAAACTCATTTCATCGTCTCCTGCGCAATTTCCACCAATTTCTTTAGCCGGTGGCTCATAGCGGGCTTAGTGATCGGCGGCTCCATAATTGCCGCAAGTTCTGTCAGGGATGCCTCAGGATTTTGCTCCCTCCCCATTGCTGCTTGCTGCAACTTTGCAGGAAGAGACTCCAGCCGTCCCGCTTCTCGTAAAATACGGATGGCAGACATCTGCTCTTGAGCAGCCTCAACCACCTTGGAAGTGTTGGCATCGTCACAATTGCAACGACGGACAACTTTATTTTTCAGTTCCTTCTCCAGCTTCGCTTCCATGATGCCCATGGCGGACACGGGAGCGCCCAGGAAGGTCAGATAATCGG
>JAZRRA010000074.1:0-29306 GCA_045650305.1 Faecousia sp. | reverse complement strand
ATGAAACATGAAGTTGATTGACTATATTCATGAGAATTTTTATAAATCCATTTTAGAAAACAAGGAAGATATAGACAACCGATTCGGATTGCCTTATCCCTACACCGTACCTTCTCCCGGAGATGTGTTTGACTGTATGTTCTACTGGGATACCCATTTTACCAATGTGGGTTTGATCCCGGATGGAAATATACAGCAGGCAATTTATAATACGGATAATATCCGTCACATGGTAGAGCGTTTCGGTTATATGCCCAATTCCTCCAAGGCACATCATTTGGGGCAAAGTCAGCCACCTTTTTACTGCCGTATGGTCTCGGATATTTTTGATGTTACCGGGGATGTTGCCTGGTTAGGCAGCCACTATGACAGCCTTGCCAAAGAATATGCATTTTGGATGACCCAACGCCTTGCACCCAACGGACTCAATTATTATGGTCGTCTGCGGGAAGTTCCGGAGGATGAGATCCAGCGTAGATTGCCTTACTGCGTCGGCCGTTTTGCAGGATATGAAGCGGATACGCCCCAGAAGCAGCTTTCGGTGGTACAAACGGTTGCCACTTTGTGTGAAAGCGGATGGGATTGCTGTTATCGCTTTGAAATGGATGGTCTTGCCTATAATCCCGTTGATCTGAATGCACTGCTTTACTATTTGGAATCCAGCATGATACAATTCAGCCGGATCTTGAGCAGGGGAGAGGAACAGCTTTGGCGTGACCGGGCATCCGTCCGCAAGGAGAAAATGGATCGGTTCATGTTCTGCAAGGAAAAAGGCTTTTATATGGACTGGAATTTTGTAGAGGAAAAATTCAGCCCCGTAGTATCTGCCGCATCTCTGTTTCCGCTGTATTTGGGTATGGAACATGATCCTGAACCCATCATGAAAGTGTTGGAAGAAGAAATGCTGCTGCCTTTTGGCGTTGCCGGTACGGTAAAGCCGGAGCATCCCTATGACCTGCAATGGGAATATCCCAATGTATGGGCGCCGATCCAATATGTTGCATATTATGCTTGCCTGCAAGCAGGCAAAAAAGAGCTGGCACAGACCATCGCCCGTCGTTATATGACCCTTTTGGAGGAGAATTTCGAAAAGACCGGAAACCTTTGGGAAAAATATGACGGCAGAAGCGGGGAAGTGGTCAATTCCGAGTACGAAGCACCTCCCATGCTGGGCTGGACTGCCGGATCGTACCTTGCATTTTATCAGGAATTTTTAAAAGAAAAGACTTGCAATCTATAAAAAATAATGCTATAATCTTTACGGTATGCTTGAATGGGAGGAGTATGTCCTTTGGAATACACCTCTGATTCCCGTAGCGATTCAATTTGTACCCTGCAATATATTCTACTTATGAAATGAGGATGGTACTATGAAGATGTTTAGGAAAGTGCAGAGTTTGCTTCTTGTTGCAATGTTGCTGGTTGGAATCGTTCCTGCTGCAAGTGCTGCACAAACTGCCGAAGAAGGCGAGACCTATGGTCCTGCGATCGGTGTTGGCACGGATGCGGTTCAGGATGGTCAAACCTTGATTTATGGTGCAAACAGCTGGTTCGTTATGGACAACAGCCTGACCACCACGGATGTGAAGGGTATTTCTGTAATTTCTCAGAATATTGTGGATGCTAATATTGCATTTAATGCCGGTGGTTTGGATAACAGCTGGGCTAACAGTGATGCAAAGGCCTGGAACGAAACCTACGCTGCTGAGAATTTCTCCAGTGCTGAGTTGGCTGCTATTTTGTCCACCACTAAGGCTGAGGCTGCCGGTTCTTATTTCGGTGCAAACTGGAATCATGATGCCCTGAACGGTGAAAAGCTGTTCTTCTTGTCTGCTGCTGAAGTGGAAAGCTATTTCTACGACTCCATCGAAGGCCTTATCGCAACCTGCGACGATGTTACAGAAGGCTGGTGGATCCGTTCCGCTTATGCAGACCGTGGCATTATGGGCGGTATCGTTTCCGATGCCGGTTATGTGGGTTATCCGCACATTGCCGCTACCTGGGGTGCTCGTCCTGCTTTCAATGTAGCGGATGCAGATGTAGCCATCAGTTCCGCCGCTGTGGGCGGTAAGGTCAGTGGCCCCGTTGGTGCCAATGCTTTGACTGCTGTTGGTGAATCTACTGTTGACAGCTGGAAGCTGACCGTGATCGACGATGCTCACAGTGCTTTTGCCGCCACCATCGGTGATGGCTCCGGCAATGTTATGCAGAGCATTGGTTATGATTCTTGGACCCTGCCCATTACATATTCCGGTGCAGTTGCCGGTGAAAACGAATATGTTTCTGTACTGATCTGCAACCAGACCGGTAAGGCTGTGTACTATGGTCACATCGCTGAAAATTCCGCAAGCGGTTCTGTGGATTTGGTTATGCCCCAGGGCTTGTCCGGCAAGTACACCGTCTATGTGTTTGCTGAAAAGTGCAACGGTGATAATGTTACCGACTACGCAAGCTCACTGATTTCTGCCAATATCGTGATCTCCGACGGTATGGCTCAGGTCGATACCTGGGGTCTGGTTTTAGGCGGCGAAATCCGTGCTGACTTTATCCTTGACCTGGAAGATAGCTTTGCTGCAGATCCTTCTGCAAAGATTGTGGTAAGTGTTGACGATGCAAAGTATACTTATGATGTTTCCGAACTGACTCAGGATGAAAATGGTTTCTATCTGGTTGCTACCAATGTAGCCGCCGCACAGATGACCGAGGATATTCAAATCCAGGCTGTTTGTGACCAGGGTGATGGTAGCATCTACCGTTATTCCATCAAGATGTATGGCGAGTATTTGATCGAGAACAGCAACGATGAAGAAGTGGTCGATCTGGTTAAGGCTATGCTCAATTATGGTGGCAAGGCCCAAGACTATTTCAATTATAACACCGGTAACAAGGCTGACGACGGAGTTTCTATGCTGTATCAGGATATTCCCTATGCAGAAAACCTGGCTGCAGTTAAGACCGGCTCTTCCGAAAATGTAAAGTTCTACGGTGCAAGCTTGATTCACGAGTATAAGACTGCAATCCGTTTCTACTTTACCGCAACATCCTCTGCAATTTCCGATTTGACCTTCTCTACTGCTACCGAGAGCGATCTGCCCGTATACAAGTCCGGTAGTATGTACTATGTGGAAATCGGTGATATTGCACCCCACATGCTTTGCGATGAGATCACAGTCACAGTGGATGGCTTGAGCGTCACATATAGTCCTTTCTACTACATTCACAGAATGTACTATCGTGAGACCTCTGAGGCTACCCTGCGTGATTTGGTTTTGGCAATGTATAACTATTATTACTATGCAAATGCATATATCGCATGATCCATTTTGAAAGGAGACTCTTTAGTAACATGGTATATTATGAACCCCTTGCAGATGTGAGTTTTTTTGCGCAGGTTGTTGGCAGTTCCAACGACTGGGAATCTGAGATCGATCCCGATCTTTAATTGAGGTGCTTACAATGAAGAAATTACTGATCATCTGCTTAGCTTTATCTTTGCTGCTGCTTGCCGGTTGTAAGGTCAATGTTAATGTTCCTGCTGGCGACCCCATTGGAACGCAGGCCCCCACCGACAATCAAAATCCGACGGATGATGTTACTGAGCCTGCTAATGGCGATTCCACAGAAGTTGGCGGAGATAAGGAAGAATTCGAAACTCCTATTGATGTGGACGACGATTATGTCGCAGGTAATCCCTCCGATCCTACCACGCCTTCTGCAACGGATCCCTCTGTGACAAATCCTGCAAATCCTACGGAGCCGGTTGAGCCTACTGAACCTACTGAGCCTACTGAGCCTGCAGGTTCCACAGAGCCTCCCGCAACATCTGTAACAGATCCCAATACTGGTGCTATCCAATTGCCCATGATTCCCGGCTAAGATGATATAGGGCACATGGACTACATGGCCATGTGCCCTACAATTTTGTTTAGGAGTATGAAAGAATGTATATTTCTCCCGATGTTGTAGTATATACAACCGCCTGCACCGTAAATTGCAGTCCGGATATTGATTTTGGAGATCAGAACCAAAATACCAATCATTCCGGCGGTATCCAATTGCCCTTTATTCCCGGTTAATCCGAGAGGTAAATAATATGACATTTAATATAAAGATTTCCGATCTGGTTTTTCATGTGGAGACCGTTTATGATTATGCTGCCGGTATGTGCAAACTCTATACCGTAGAGCAGACCGGTGATATTAAGATCCATATTGACCAGAGCGATATTGAGGCAGAGCGTGAGCTTTGCAAAAATGATGCCATGGGACTGGACAAGCATCTGCTGGAATCTCCCGATTATTTCCTGGAGTATGTTGTTTTGCTGCGTAAGCTGGCAGACGCCATTGTTTCCCATGATCGTATTTTAATGCATGGTTCTGCTATTGCAGTTAACGGTAACGGCTATATTTTCACTGCATTGAGTGGTACGGGCAAATCTACCCATACCGGCCTGCTGAGAAAGCTCCATGGAGAAAATGCGGTTATGATCAATGACGATAAACCTTTCCTCCATATCACAGAGCAGGGGGTCAATGTATGTGGCACTCCCTGGATGGGCAAGCATCGTCTTGGCAATAATATTACCGTTCCTTTGAAGGGTATTTTCTTCCTGCGTAGATCGGAAGAAAACGAACTGCGTGAAATGACCGCAAGTGATGCACTCATCCTGCTTCTTTCCCAGTGTCACAGACCCGTTGATCCTGAGAAAATGATGCTGACCTTCGATCTGATCGAGAAGATCCTGAGCATGGTTAAGCTCTATGATTTCGGTTGTAATATGGATATTTCCGCAGCCCAGCTTTCTTCTTCTGTTATGGTTTAAAAAAGGGATTCTGCCGTCATGTTCATGGCGGCAGAACTTTTGCCTTGATTTGGGGTTAAATGGAAAATTTCCAAATGTACTCTTGACAAGGGATCGGAATTTCAATATAATAGCATGGTTATCGGGGTGTGGCGAAGTTTGGTATCGCGCTTGGTTCGGGCCCAAGAGGCCTCGGGTTCGAATCCCGACACTCCGACCAAAAAACGGCGACCGCTTATGCGGTTGCCGTTTTTTATGTAGCAGAAGGTACGAACCCGAGGCCTCTTGTATTTTAATCTTTGGCCGAAAGCAGATTTTATGTGTCATGAATTTTGATATATCATTTATCCCTTGACAAGTTGAATACTTCGCGGTACGATGTATTACACAAAAGGAGGTATGGTATGGATGTTCAATTAAAGCGAGGACTATTGGATGTTTGTGTCCTGGCGGCTATTAAAAATGAAGATTCCTACGGGTATCAAATCATAAAGGATATGAAACCCTATATCGAACTTTCTGAATCAACGCTATATACCATTTTAAAACGGTTGGAAAATGCGAATATGCTGACGGTTCGTACTGCGGAACATGGGGGCAGATTGCGTAAGTATTATCATATTACCGATTTGGGCATGAACCGTATCGCAGAATTTAAGAAAGAATGGAAAGAAATTATGTTTATTTATCGTTTTGTGACAAAGGGAGATGAGGATCATGCTTAAAAATGAATTTCTTGAGAAATTGCAGGAGGGGTTGAACGGACTATCCCCGGAGGATGTGGAAGATCGCCTTTCCTTTTACAGCGAAATGATCGATGACCGCATGGAAGAAGGACTTTCTGAATCGGATGCAGTGGCGGCTGTCGGATCGGTAGAGAATACGATACGACAGATTATTGAGGATACACCTCTCATGAAGATCGTGAAAGATAATGTAAAGCGTAAAAGAAAATTGACTGCATTGGAAATCATCCTCCTGGTATTGGGAAGTCCCTTATGGCTTTCTGTTGGAATTGCCATTTTTGCCGTTATTGTTGCACTGTATGTTTCCTTGTGGGCAGTAATCGTTGCCATTTGGGCGGTATTTGCGTCTTTCACGGCTTGCTCGTTGGGGGGAATCCTATCCGGCATTATATTTGCCTTTTCCGGTAATTCTTTACCGGGAATTGCATGGATCGGAGCAGCCATTCTTTGCGGTGGACTTTCCGTATTTGCATTTTATGGCTGTAAAGCCGCAACCTTCGGCACAGTGAAACTGACTAAGTATTGTATTTTTAGTTTAAAGAACGTAATTTTGAAAAAGGAGGGAGCATAATGACTAACAACACAAAAAAATGGATGATCATAGCTTCTTTCCTTGTTTTGGCAGGCTGCCTGATTTTTGGAGGTGTCATGACCATGCTTGGATGGGATTTTCGGAAACTTTCCATCACGCAGTATGAAAATAACGATCATATCCTGCAGGAAACCTTTGAAAATATAGAGGTTATATCCAATACGGCGGATATTACAATACAAAGCTCCCAGGATGGAAACAGTAAAGTATCCTGCTACGAGCAGAAAAACTTAAAGCATAAGGTTACTGTGGAAGATGGAACACTTCGGATCGAAATAATCGATACAAGAAAGTGGTATGAATGGATCGGGATCAATTTTGATTCTGCAAAAATCCAGATATACTTGCCGAAATCCATATATGGTACATTGTGTATCCGTAGCAATACTTCCAATGTGGAGATCGGGAAGAATCTGGAGTTTGCCAGTATCGATGTTACAAATACCACCGGTGACATCCGGTGTTTTGCCTCTGCAACCGAAGAAATGAAATTGAAAACCGGAACCGGTGACATTCAGGCAGATACGATATGTGCAGGATTTCTGGATCTTACGGTAAATACCGGCAATGTTACGGCAAAGGGTTTGACTTGTACCGGTGACATATCCCTATCGGTTTCTACCGGAAAGGTAGATTTAACAGATGTGACTTGTAAGAATTTCCGATCAACCGGTATCACAGGAGATATTGCGTTGCATCATGTGATCGCAGCAGAGAAATATTCCATTGAAAGAACCACGGGAGATGTAACCTTCCAAAACTGTGACGCAGCACAGATCCGAATCTCTACAAATACGGGTGATATTAACGGCAGTTTGATGACGGAAAAGGTGTTTATTGCAGAAACCAATACCGGTCATGTGGATGTGCCAAAAACCACAAGCGGTGGTACTTGTGAATTGAGCACCAATACCGGTGACATTCAGATCCTTATAAACTGAAGAAAGATCAGTGCCGGATGGGAACATTCCGGCACTTTCTCCTATTGCAAAGCAGATGGATGTTTGTTATACTATGAATAAACTGATTTAGGAGGTATTGCTATGCAGGATATTGGTATGCAGTATCATATTCATTGTAAAGAAGGGGATGTAGGGCGTTATTGTTTTTTGCCCGGTGACCCCGGTCGATGTGAAGCAATTGCCCAGCATTTTGATAATCCCGTTCATGTTGGTATGAATCGGGAGTACAATATTTATACCGGAACATTGTTAGGGGAGAAGGTCAGCGTTTGTTCCACCGGTATTGGCGGACCATCTGCCTCCATTGCTATGGAAGAACTGGCTGCCATTGGTACCGATACCTTCATTCGCGTGGGAACTTGCGGCGGAATTGATCTTGATGTCCTCCCCGGGGATGTGGTGGTGGCAACCGGTGCGATCCGGTATGAGCATACTTCCTTGGAATATGCCCCTATTGAGTTTCCTGCTGTGCCGGATTTTGATGTTACCGCAGCACTGAAGGCCGCCAGCGAGGCGTTGGGCTACCGCACCCATGTTGGAGTAGTGCAATGTAAAGATGCTTTCTACGGCCAGCATTCCCCTGAAAAGTCCCCGGTTTACTATGACCTTTTGCAAAAGTGGGAATCCTGGAAGCGTTTGGGCGTGAAGGCCAGTGAAATGGAGTCTGCGGCCTTGTTTGTAGTTGCATCCGCTTTGGGCGTGCGTTGCGGCAGTTGTTTCCATGCTGTCTGGAATCAGGAACGGGAAAAGCTGGGAATGGCTATGCCTATGACGGAAGATACCTCCGGTGCAATTTTGGTAGGTATTGAAGCTATGAAACGGATCATTGCAGCAGATAAAATGTAAAGAGGTGTCGATATGACATTGATGATTGATGGCAGGGAAGTAACCGCTATGCCGGGACAGAGCCTACTGGATTTGATCAAACAGATCGGATTGCAGTCGGATCGTATTTCCGATATGCCCATTGCAGCAAAAATTGCCGGTGAGATCTTCAGTTTGAACTACATACCGGTTCGTATGTCCAAACCGGATCATGATCGTCCGTCCATGCGTCGGGCCATGGAGGCATCCAACGGTGTGATCCAACTTTTGCGGATCACAGATCCTGCAGGACGGGATGTTTATGACCGAACCGCTCAATTTGTGATCTTTTTAGCACTGCATCAGCTTTGGCCCAATGCTGTGGCAAAGATGGGATGTACCGTAGGTCCTGCATTGTATGTGGAAGTTAACGACGAGGAATTTTCTGTGGAAAAACTCCGTCATCGTGTGATCGCCATTGTGGAGGAAAATATACCGCTGATCCGCCGCAGGATCACCACCCAGGAAGCCATCGCACATTTTCAGGCAGACGGTCAGGAGGATAAGGCAAAACTCCTTTCCTGGCGTAAAGAGCCGGATTTCGATGTCTATACTTCCGGGGAATTTATGGATTACTATTACGGTGAATTGGCACCCAGTACCGGTTATCTCCAATCCTGGAATATTCTGCCTGCAAAGGGTGGATTCTTCTTTATCTATCCCGATGAATTGTATCCCAACTGGCCTGCGGCCTATCAGGATATGCCCAATTTTCTTTCTGTCAGTACAGAAGGAACCCGTTGGTGTGAGCTTATGGGCTGTGAAACCGTTGCGGATCTCAATGGTTTGGTGGAAAATGGCAAGATCCGGGAGTTGATTCGTGTAAACGAGGCATTACACGAAAAGCGATTTTCCCAGGTTGCGGATCTTGTATGTCAGCGTGGTGCTCAAATCGTGATGCTGGCAGGCCCCAGTTCCTCCGGTAAGACGACTTCTGCAAACCGCTTGGCTACGCAGCTGCGTGTTCATGGCAAAGCCCCCGTTTTGATGGGACTGGATGATTACTACATTGACCGTGATAAAATTCAACCCGGTCCTGACGGCACATTGGATTTAGAACATATCAATACCATCGATACGGATCTTTTCCGGGAAAACCTCCGTGATCTGCTGGACGGTAAGGAAGTGGAAATTCCCACCTTCAGCTTTGTAAAGGGGAAAAGAGAGTGGAAGGGTCATGTCATGCGTTTGCAGGAAAATACGGTGATCATCGTAGAGGGCCTTCATGCACTCAATCCCGTATTGCTGCCGCAAAAGGTGGAATCCGGCAAAATTTTTAAACTATATGTCAGTCCTTTGCTGCCCCTGAATTTGGATGATCATAACCGCATCCCCACCAGTTATTTGCGTTTGTTACGCAGAACGGTTCGGGATTATGAGACCCGTGGTTCTTCTGTTGCACGAACCATGGCCATGTGGGATTCTGTCAGACGGGGAGAAAAGCGATGGATATTCCCGTATCAGGAGCAAGCTGACCTGATTTTTAACAGTTCTACGCTTTATGAACTTGCTGTCCTGAAAAAGCATATTTATCCGCTTTTGGCGGCAGTTCAGCCGGAAGAGCCTTGTTATGAGCAGGTGCGTGGCATTGTTAAGATTCTCAATTATGTTCTGGAGGCAGATGTGGATGATGAAATTCCTCCCACCAGCCTTGTCCGTGAATTTATTGGCGGAAATACCTTCTATAAATAAGAAAAAGTCCCCGAAAGGGGACTTTTTTCTTATACATTAACAGCTTTTTTTGCTTTTTTGTCCTTGATAAGCCAGGGAAGATAGGATAGAAAATACAAAGTAGTAACTGCGGCTACCATAACCACCAATCGCAGCGCAAAGATGGGGGGCAGAATGTCCAAAATAGAGGGGGTATCCTCGGGACGAGCCATAAACAGATAATTTGCACCGGGGCCGATCATCCGGTTTGCAAAGTATGCGATGACCGCCAATACCGCAAAGGCGATGTAGGATTTTATGGCGGATTTGATGGTAGGACGGAAACCATGAACGAAGATCATGTAGAAGATGGCAATATAACCCAATGTATGTTCTGCCCAGAACTGATAATAACGGAATCTGGTAGGGCCGGTGTAGCTGATGACAGTGGGGGTCAGTAATGCAAAAATAGAACCGGAGAACAGCCAGAAGTAGCTAATATCAAATAGTGTCTGGGACTTACCGATCAGCATATAGCTGCAAAATACCACAGCCCATCCGCAGACGGTAATGGGAAGATGGTCCACGGGATTGGGGTTTAGAGAGGTAACACCCACCAAACGCCAATAATAGGACATCTCGGAAATGATCAGCATGAATGCCAGTATGTAACGAAACACATATTCATACTTAGATTCTTGCAAAGCTGTTCGCTTCATGCGGATGAGGAAAATCACTCCCACGGCGATCAAAATAGGGAGGAAATGGGCAAGACCGAAGTTTTCGAATTCTATTTCCCCGCCTTGTCCGAAAAAATAGAGGAAAAATTCTTTCATAATAAATACTCCTTCGCTGAAATATTGCTGAATTTACGGATACTATACCATAGAAATCCCGGCAATACAAGTAAAATTGACAGGATTCGTGAAAAATGTGAAAAAGTTATGAATCACCAAATGGACAACGATATTTCTTATAAGAAAACAGTTGTAATTTTTTGAAATTGTGATACAATAAACAAAAGTATGTCGTGAAGGACACGATAATGTTTGGAGGAATTTATTATGGCAGATAATAAGCAGTATATTACGCAGCAGCAGGACAGCGGTAATATCATGATTTCCGAGGAAGTGATTGCTACCATTGTTTCTCATGCAATCAATGAGGTAGAGGGTGTCGTCAGCTTGTCTGCAAAACCCGGTGCTGATATTATTGAGCTTTTGGGCAAGAAGGTCAAGGGCCTGAAGGTAGTCATTTCCGAAGAAGGTAATGTGACCATCGACTGCAATATCGTTGTATCTTACGGCCAGAATGTTGTAAATGTTGCCTCCGCAGTGCAGAAGGCTGTTGCCGGTGCAGTGGAGTCCATGTCTGCGATCAAGGTCCGTGCCGTTAATGTAAATGTTTGTGAGATCGTTCGTCAATAAGGAGTATCTATGACAAGAGCAAATGCCAGAGAATTGGCAGTACATTTAATTTACAGTCGCGAATTTACCGGTGATGAGCCTCAGGCGATCGTCACCGCTCGTTTGGATAAAAATTATTATAGTCTGCTTGCTTCTGAAAACGAAGTTTACGCCGATCGTCCAAGCAAACTCCAGACCCAATATCTGGACTGTGTGGTCAGCGGCGTGGCAAATCGGACAGAGGAATTGAATGAGCATATTCGTAAATATGCCATCGGCTGGGATGTTTCCCGAATTTCCAGACTGACAAGAGCCATTATGCAGCTTGCTATTTTTGAAATTTTGTATGTGGAAGATGTGCCTACCGGTGTTGCGATTTCCGAGGCAGTTCGTCTTTCCAAAATGTACGACGGAGACGATACCGGCCCTTTCGTCAATGGTATTCTGGGTTCTTTTGCCCGTGGTTTGACTGTTGAGGTAGAATAAATGTGTGTTGTCGGTTTTGATACCAGTAATTACACCACATCCATCGCTTATTTTGACGGTGTCAGCGGTGAAAATTGTTCCAAGCTGCTTCTCGTGAAGGAAGGGGCTCTCGGACTACGCCAAAGTGACGCTGTGTTTTCTCATACCCAAAGCCTGCCGGAGCTTTCCGGCAGGCTGTTTTCCCATATAAAGGCCGCTGATATTCAGGCCGTGGGCGTCAGTACTCAGCCCCGTGCGGTCACGGGAAGTTATATGCCGTGCTTTTCCGTTGGCTATTCCCATGCCAAAATGCTTGCGGATGCTTTGCATGTGCCGCTTTTTACCTGCTCCCATCAGCAGGGGCATGTTGCAGCCTGCCTTTGGAGTGCCGGCAGAATGGATCTGATGGACAAGCCCCATCTTGCATGTCATTTATCCGGTGGCACCACAGAGCTTTTGCTGGTAGAGCCGGATGGAAAAAATGTTGCTTGTACGATTTTGGGTGGTACGACGGATATTTCTGCCGGACAGCTCATTGACAGAACCGGGCAATTGCTGGGACTTCCGTTTCCTGCCGGAAAACACCTGGATGCATACAGTACGGATGCAAAAGATAAGGAGTTATTCCGCGTAAAATGCAGCGATATGTATTTTTCTTTGTCCGGTGTGCAAAACAAGGTTACGCAATATTACGAAAGAACTGGGGACAAGGTGGAAACAGCAGGATATGCACTGCGGTGTGTTGCCTATGCCGTTCAAAAAGCCACCGAGCAAGCCATGGAGCGATACCCGGGACTTTCTGTGGTATTTTCCGGCGGTGTTGCATCCAATAGTCTGCTGCGGAAAAAGCTTGAGAATTTAGATCCGATATTTGCAGAACCCCGCTATTCCACCGACAATGCCATGGGGGTGGCGATTTTGTCACACCGGGCATGGGAGGCACAATATGGAAGATAATGTATTATCCATTACCCAAATTAACGAATATATCCGAGGGAAAATGGATGCGGATCTGCTCCTCAACGCAGTTGTGGTTCGGGGAGAGATCAGTAACTATAAATTATATCCTTCCGGTCATCATTATTTCACTTTGAAGGACGAAAATGCCGCACTGCGTTGTGTCATGTTTAAAGGAAACGCTTTTCGGCTAAAGTTTCGACCGGAAAACGGCATGAAAGTGATCGCCTTCGGTAAAATTTCCGTATTTCCCAGAGATGGTGCTTATCAGCTATACTGTACGGGACTGAATATGGATGGTATTGGCGATCTTCATGTAGCCTTTGAAGAGCTGAAAAAGAAATTATCGGCAGAGGGTTTGTTTGAAAAATCCCATAAAAAGCCCATTCCCAAGTATCCTAAGGTGATCGGCATTGTCACCAGTCCTGCCGGTGCGGCTGTTCATGATATGATCCGCATTTTAAGAAAGCGATACCCATTATCCAAAGTTCGACTGATCCCCGTGCGTGTGCAGGGTGTGGAAGCACCGGGGGAGATCGCATCTGCCATTTATTATGCCAATCATTATAAGCTTTCCGATGTGCTGATCGTCGGTCGTGGCGGCGGTTCCATCGAGGATCTTTGGGCTTTTAATGAAGAAGTGGTGGCACGGGCAATTTATGATTCCCAGATCCCCGTGATTTCCGCTGTGGGTCACGAACCGGATGTAACCATATCCGATTATGTGGCAGATCTTCGGGCGGCAACACCTTCCAATGCAGCAGAACTGGCTGTTCCGGATCAGGATGTTCTACGGCAATCCTTAGATGCTATGGAGGAAAGCATGGTATCTGCCTTGCAAAGACAGATCCGCTCTGCTCGGATCCATTTAAATGCCTTAGCATCCTCTGGTGCATTGCAAAGTCGCAAAGCATATATTGACAGTAAACGAAATACATTGTTACTCTATCAGAATCAATTGAAAACCGCATACAATCAGATGCTTCATCGTAAGAAACAGAGCTTTATGATGCATACGGCAAAGCTGGATGCACTCAGTCCGTTGAAAGTTCTGACCCGCGGTTATTCCATGTCCCAAACGGAAGATGGAAATGTGATCAGCTCCGTAACACAAGTGAAAGAACAAGATAAGATTTCCGTAACAGTTCGTGACGGCCAATTTCATTGTGTGGTATGTGCAGAAAGGAATGAATCGAAATGAGCCAAAAGAATCCTACTTTTGAAGAAAATATGGCAAGACTGGAACAGATCGTCCGTGCAATGGAACGGGGAGATGTTCCTCTTGAAGAATCTCTAAAACTGTTCCAGGAAGGCACTGCACTGGTTAAGACCTGCGGTAAACTCTTAGACGAAGCAGAACAGCAGGTGACAAAAATCGTTACGCAGGCAGATGGAAGCCCGGCAGAGGAGGCTTTTGCGGATGCAAATGAAATTTGAGGAGAAAACAAAGGCATATCAGGAACAAATCCAGCAGTATTTGGATATGCAGTGTTTTCATTATCAAGATCAGCCGCAACAAAAGCTGTTTGCTGCCATGCGGTATAGTTTGCTTGCTGGCGGAAAACGGCTACGGCCCTTGCTGGTGCTGGAATTTTGCCGTATGGCCGGGGGAGAACCGGAAAAGGCAATGCCCTTTGCCGCAGCGGTGGAGATGGTGCATACATACAGCCTGATCCATGATGATCTGCCTTGCATGGATGATGACGATTTCCGCAGAGGTAATCCCACCAATCACAAAGTATATGGCGAAGCCATTGCGGTTTTGGCAGGTGACGCCTTGCTGACAGCGGCATTTTCTTATCTTGCAAAGGCGGATCTTTCTGCTGAGCAGAGAATAGCCGCCACCGGAATCTTAGCAGAATGCGCCGGTGAACTGGGCATGGTAGGCGGTCAGATCTTAGATATGGAAAGCGAACATCGGCAATGCACAAAGCAGGAGGTTTTGGATATTCAAAGCCGTAAAACCGGAGCATTGATCCGCAGTGCTTGTTTGCTTGGTGTGATTGCTGCCAATGGCGACGAATCGATGCAAAAAGCGGCAGCAGAATTTGCAGACCACATCGGTCTTGCTTTCCAAATCCGGGATGATATGCTGGATGTAATCGGCGATGCCCAGCAATTGGGAAAAGCAGTGGGTACTGATACGATCAAGAATACCTTTGTCCAGCTTTACGGTTTGGATGTTTGTGCCGATATGGTGAAAGAACATACACAGAAGGCAACTAAGGCTTTGGATGTCTTTTCGGATTGTGGATATTTAAAATGGCTGGCGGAATCTCTGGTGGATCGCTATGTATAATGTCACGCCCGGGTCTGTGCTCGGGCGTTTATACTTTTGTTCTATATTTTTATAAGAAGATGCAAAAAACATAAATTCAAATTGACGAAGCAATCGTTCAATGAGATATTTATGTTGTTAAAAAACATAAATTGGAGGAATTTAGTATGGGTCTTTATGATGAATTTCGTTTTAAGCCGGCATCCTGGCTTCCCCACAGCGATCTGCCTTTGGAGGAATTGGAAAGAGTCCGCAATATTAAGCGGGAAGACATGGAATATACCAATGAAAACGGGTATAGTGTCCGTGTGGTTATGAATCCCACCTTACTGATGGTGCAGGATATTTTCTATCGCATTTTGATGAGTGATATTCACGATACGCCTTTTTCCATGATCTGCCCCAACCAGTGGCCTGCAGCTTATTCTTCTGTTGCGGAAATGTTGAATAAGTACAATGTCAGTGCCAGAAATGTCCATGCTTTTGCTATGGATGAATGGGCTGATGAAGAGGGAAATGTGGCACCGCTTACCTATGGTGCAGGTCTGGGTTATTCCTTTATGAATCATTTTTATGGCCGCATCCGTGAGGATCTGCGTCCTCCCGTGGAAAACTGGCATGTTCATACCAATGAGAACAAGGGTACCGGTGTTTATTCCCGTATTATCGAGGATGTGACCGGCGGTGGTGTCGATGTGGTGTATTCCGCTACCGGCTGGCCGGGTCATACTGCCTTTATCGACCCCCGTTGTGAAGAATTCAAAGCCGATTCTTTGGAGGAATTCTGCAAATTGGATTCCCGAATCGTCACCGAAACACCCCTGACCATTTGCGAAAATTCTCAGTTTGCCCCCATGGGTGGCTCCGGCGACGTATGGGCAGTACCCCCCAAGGCTGCTACCATCGGTCCTAAGGACATCGTATCTGCCAAGGAGCGTTTTGAGCTGCATAACATCATGAACGGTGACGGCACTTCCTGGCAGAGAATGATCTCCCGTCTGGAATTGTACGGACCGATTTCCATGGAATGTCCTGCATCCATTATGCGTCTGGGTAAGGGTACTTGTTATGTATCCGAGGAGATCGCAAGACCCTTTAGAAGCTGGTATAACGGCATTGAGGATAAAGATCTGTAATCGGGGTGATATTTGATGAAAGCGATCATCAATACAAAGCTGATCATGGAAGATGGCATTATCTTTCATGGTGCTTTGACTTATGAAAACGGCATCATCATTCAGGCGGATGAAGCAGATAAAGTGGTGATCCCTGAGGGTACGGAGATTATCGATGCCCAGGGACTTTACACCGCTCCAGGTCTGGTGGATATTCATAATCACGGCTCCGAGAATGATCTATTTTGCGATGAGCCGCTGAAATGTGCCGAGCATTTTATTAAGCACGGGCAAACCACAGTTCTGCCAACCTTTTATTGCAATTTATCTTTACAGCAAATGCTTGAGGGTGCTGACCGTGTTCGCAAGGCATCCAAACAAGGTGCCGGTCGTATTATGGATGGCCTTTACATGGAAGGCCCATACATGAGCGGAAACGGCAGTAATCAAAAGTACATTCTGTGGCGTGACGGCATTGAAAAAGAGGAGTATGAACCGCTTGTTCAGGCTGTGAAGGGCTATGCCAGAATTTGGGCCATCGATCCTTCCCGAGAGGGAATCGAGGAATTTATGGCCTATGTTAAACAGGAAGATCCCAATGCTATTTTTGCATTGGGTCACTCCCGAGCCACCTCCGAGCAGTGTAAAAAGGTTTCCCGATACGGTGTGAAGGTTCAAACCCACCACGGCGATTCCGGTTCTTCCAAAGGTCGTGCCCAGGGCACACCCGGCTCAGGCTGTGATGAATATACCCTCTATAACCCGGATATGTACGCAGAACTGATCTGCGATGAAAACGGTGTCCATGTTGTGCCGGATCTTGTCAAGCTGGTGATCCGAACCAAGGGTGTTGAAAAGGTCTGTTTGATCACAGACTCCATGGCTTCTAAGGAAAAATTCCTGAACAATCAGGAAGATGGCATCTATTACGGCCCGGATCTGAACTATGATTATCGCGGTTGGTTGGCAGGCAGTCGTATGACCCTGGAAAATGCTTGTCGAAATGTGATGAAGCATACGGGATACGGTCTGTGCCACGCCATCCGTATGGCAAGCCTGAACCCGGCAAAATTGCTTGGTATTGACGACAAAGTCGGCAGTATTGAACCGGGAAAAAAGGCAAATTTGATTCTAATTGACGATATGGTGCGGGTAAAATCCGTGATTTTAGAGGGTGAATTGGCTGTTCAGGACGGACAATTGCTGATTTAACCATTTCCCGGGAAATCCTTGCATCCGTGTTTATCAGGAGCATCTATGAAAGAGTATGTAATCGGTATTGATATTGGCACTACCTGCACGAAGGTGGTGGTCATTGACGCAGAAGGCAATATTGCAGGGCAGGGGAGTAAAGGCTATTCGCTTTTGACCAATGGCCCGTGTGTGGAGCAAAAAGCAGAAGACTGGATCAAAGCTACACAAGATGCCATTTCTCAGGCGATCTGTTCCATTGACAGCGGTGCCATCCGGGGAATTTCCTGCTCTACGCAAGGTGGCAGTACCGTGGCTGTTCGTGCCGATGGTTCTTTTGTGTCAAATGCATGGACATGGATGGATAGACGCAGTACGAAACAGGTATCCGACCTGACCGGGCAGTTAGGCAGTGATTATATCTACCGTGCTACCGGTTCTCGCCCCAGTCCTTCGCTGGATGCAGCAAAGATTCCTAACATGAAATCTTGTGAATCTTATGAAGATACCGCCTATTATTGGACGACATTGGAAGTCATTAACCACTATCTTACCGGTAATGCCTTCATTGATCCCAGTAATGCGGCCATGCGTCAGCTTTTGAATATCGACAAGATCCAATGGGATGAAAAGATCCTCCATGCAGCAGGAATTTCCGAGAAGGAACTACCCCGGATCTTACCTGCGGGAGCATTGGTAGGTTATGTTACGCAGGATGTGTCAGCCGCTACGGGACTTCCTGCCGGGATTCCGGTATATAACGGTGCCCATGACCAGTATTGTGCATCTTTGGGTGCAGGAGCGATCCACGGCGGCGATATGCTTCTATCTGCCGGCACGACATGGGTTTTGATGGGCATTACAGAAAAGCCCATGTATACCGATAGTTATATCGTCCCCGGTCGTCATCCGATCCCCGGTCTTTACGGTGCCATCGCATCCTTGGTTGGTTCCGGTGCATCCATGGAATGGTTCAAGAATCATTTTATGTCCGCAGATTTCGACAAAATGAATGAAGTCGTGCCGGATCGTATGGATTCTACGAAAGATCTGTTTTTCTATCCCTATGTGAACGGAGCCCCTTATCCCATTCACAACAGCAGTGCAAAGGGAGTCTTTGCCGGTATTACCTTACAGCATGACCAGTTTGATCTTGCAAGAGCGCTAATGGAGGGCGTTGCCTTTGGCGTTCGCCGTGGTGCTGAAGATTTCCAAAATAACGGCTCCCGGATCCTTAGCATTACCATGATGGGCGGTGCATCGAAAAGTGATGTATGGATGCAAATGATCGCCTCCATAACCCGAATTCCCATCAGAAGGCTAAATTGTGCCGATGTATGTGCTGTGGGGGCGGCAATGATTGCCGGTTGCGGTGCAAATATGTTCCGGGATTTTGCAGATGCGGCAGATAAGATCGTATCTGTCCGTCAGGTATTCCATCCAATAGAATCGGAAACCCAATATTATCAGGATAAATTTGAAAAATTTGACCGGTTATGGTCTGTTTTGAGTACGTATTACAAAGGAGAATAAGAGATGAAACCCCAAATTCGAGTTCCTTATTTTGAAGTCGGCACAAAGAATTATGTCTATGGCGACACATTGTTGGAATATGCGATCGCCGCCGATAAGGCCGCTGAAAAGTATGATATTGATGTTCTATTTATCTGCCCGGCAGTGGAAATTCGCAGAGTATGTGAAAACACCAAAAAATTGATCGTATTAGCACCTTATATGGATACTCTTCGTCCCGGACGGGGTATGGCAGATGTTCTGCCGGAAGGCCTGAAAGCCGCCGGTGCCCAGGGTGTTGTGATCAATCACTGCGAAAAGCCCATGAGTTTGCCGCAAATGAAGGCAACCATTGACCGTGCAAGAGAGCTGGATATGCTGGTATTTGCCTGCGCAGATACTTTGGCAGAGGCTAAGGCCATTGCTCAGCTTCATCCCGACATTATCAATCCCGAACCTTCCGAGATCATCGGCGGTGGCAACGGTGTCAGCCCCATGGCTTATGTGAAAGATTCCATCCGGGTCATTAAGGAAATTTATCCCGACATCATGGTAGAGCAGCCTGCCGGTATTACCAACGGTCAGCAGGTCTATGATTTTATCATGGCGGGTTCTGAGGCTGCCGGTGCAGCTTCCGGCATTATGAATGCCGCTGACCCCATTGCTATGATCGATGAAATGATCGGTGCTACCCGTCGTGCAGCAGACGATTTGAAAAAACAGCAGGCATAAGGAGAAATAAACATGGTTTACAATGAGTCTTTTAAGTTGGAATCCCGTCATCGTGCTGTGAGTTTTCACGATGTTACCGATCAGGTAAAGGAAATTGCCGCCCGTTCCGGCATCAAAAACGGTATTGTTGTGGTGTATTCCCATCATACCACCTGCTCTGTAATTACCCAGGAATGTGCATTTGATATGTCCATGACGGGTTTGGAAACATTACAGCAGGATCTTGTCAATTCCTTCGAAGAATGGATGCCCACCTGCCGTTATGAAGGCCAGTATCTCCATCCCGGCCCTAAGGCTTTGACCTTTGCAGAGGAGCATGGAGAAGATAATTTCGGATGCCATAATACCGATGCTCATTTACGCAGTTCTGTGATCGGCAGAAATGTGACCATCGTTATGGTAAACGGGGAAATGGATCTGGGCGAATTTGGCAGAATCCATTTCATTGACTGGGATCAGACCCGCGGCAGAACCAGAACGGTTCAAATTATGATCATTGGCGAATAAAAAGACCGGCCGACTGTTATGTCGGCCGATTCATTTGACACGCTAAAACGCCACAGTCTATCAAAGACTGTGGCGTAGTTATTACATATCGATTGCAGGATTCATATAATACACATTCTTTTGGTTTAGTTTTTCCCGGAGCAGTTGTAAGGCTTCTCCAAATCGCTGGAAGTGGTTGATCTCTCTTTGACGCAGGAATTTAATCACATTGTTCACATCCGGGTCATCACTTAACCGCAGGATATTGTCATAAGTCACACGAGCCTTTTGCTCTGCTGCCAGATCTTCTGTCAGATCGGCAATGGGGTCACCTTTGACCTGCATGGATGCGGCAGTCCAGGGAAATCCTGAGGCGGCTGTGGGATACACACCTGCGGTGTGATCAACAAAATAGGGGGCGAACGCCGAATCCTGAATCTGGGAATCCTTCAAATTTCGGGTCAATTGGTGTACCAATGCCCCCACCATCTCTAAATGCCCCAATTCTTCCGTGCCAATGTCCGTCAGTAACCCCTTTAATTCATCGAAGGGCATACTGTACCGTTGGGACAGATAACGCATGGATGCCCCCAATTCTCCATCAGGACCGCCGTACTGAGAAATGATAATGGATGCAAGACGGGGATTGGGTTTATCGATTTTCACCGGATATTGCAGTTTCTTATCATAAATAAACATAGCTTATGCCTCCTTATTTTTGGGATATTCCCAGGGCCAGGGATCATTGAGCCAGCCATATTCTCCGCCGGATTGGGGAGTAAAATGGGTCAGGGGTCCACACTGCTTTTCGTATTCCATTTTGGAATCGTGATACATTCTCTGCATAGTGGTGTAAAGTTCAAAGGCTTCCCGATCATCCCGGTGAGTATCCAAATACAGTGCCAGTTCCTGAATGGCAAAGGCCATGGTCTGTAACTCCGTCAGGGGTGTGACCGGTTGTTCGTTCTTGTTGACAAGACCCATAAAGGGAAGATCCAGTCCGCTGAACAAAGTACCCCGGACAAGTGCCTTTCTCGGCTCATATCGGGGCGGATTTTCAAGCTGAAACGGCACATAAGGATTGGCAAGGGGCGCCATAGATGGCAAACGCCCTTCTGTGCCTTGTTTATCGTTCTTATTCATCATGTTCCTCCTTGTCTTTTATGATGGAAGCTATCGCTCCGTGTCATTCTATGACATATCCCGGAGGATGGTTCATGATAAAGAGATATGCACATAAAGTGTTTGTGAGGTGTTGCAGATGAAAAAATCCATTCTTTCCATGATCCCCATCTATGCACTTGTATTTTTAGGACTGATCCTTGCCGCACTGGCCGGAGATCGGGCTGTGACGGTCATGAACGAACAAGCACCCATAGAAGATCGGCGGTGTTTTATCATCGATGCAGGTCACGGAGGGGTCGACGGCGGTGCCGTTTCCTGCACCGGTATTTACGAAAGTCATATCAATTTAGCAATTGCCATACGACTAAATGACCTGATGCATCTGTTAGGCTACCAAACCAAAATGATCCGGCAAACGGATATATCCGTATATACAGCAGGGGAGAGCATAGCTGCCAAAAAGGCCTCGGACTTAAAAGAAAGGGTCAGGATTGTGAACGAAACAGAAAATGGGATCTTACTGAGTATTCACCAAAATCATTATTCAGACAGCTATTATAGCGGTGGGCAAATGTTTTATCCAAAAACTGACGGCAGCATAGAGCTTGCCAAAAGATTGCAGTCGGCATTTATTGCCACCATCAATCCGGGAAGTCATCGTCAGGCTAAACCGGCAGAGGGATTATATTTAATGAAACATATCGAAAAAACCGGTGTTTTGATCGAATGTGGCTTTCTTTCCAATTTGGAGGAAGAAGCCAAACTTCGGGATCCTGTTTATCAGCAAAATATTGCCTGTGTGATTGCTACCACCTGTACCTATTATGAACCACAGCTTACTTGACCCATGGTAAAATTCCTGATATAATAAAAGAAAAAAGTAGGAGCCTGATCAATATGGCGAAAAGCAAAACCGTCTTTTATTGTACCGCTTGCGGCAATGAATCTGCCAAATGGCAAGGTCGATGCACAGCCTGCGGTGCCTGGAATACTATGAAGGAACATATCGAAAAGCCTGCACCTGCCGGCAGAGCCAAAGTTGCTCCCGTTGGCGTTAGCAGAACGCCCCAGCGGTTACGGGAGGTAAGCGGTGACTCGGAGATCCGTTTTTCCACCGGTATGAGTGAATTGAATCGGGTTTTGGGTGGCGGTGCTGTGGCAGGATCTCTGGTTCTGGTAGGCGGTGCACCGGGTATCGGTAAATCCACATTGTTGTTGCAGATTTGTAACAGTCTTTGTTCAGACAGAAAGGTTTTATATGTTTCCGGAGAAGAAAGCGAACGGCAATTAAAGCTGCGAGCCCAGCGGCTTTCCGTTGATCCGGATAACCTTTATATTCTTTCCGAAACAACCCTTGCGGATATTTTGGCGGCGGTTGAGGATCTGCAACCGGACATTTTGATCGTTGACTCCATTCAGACTATGTATAATGAACTGAATGAATCTTCTCCCGGCAGTATCTCTCAGGTAAAAGACTGCACTATGTCCTTGATGGAGCTTTCCAAAAGTCAGGGTATTACCGTTTTTGTTGTCGGTCATATCAATAAAGACGGTGCAATTGCCGGCCCCAAGGTTTTGGAACACATGGTGGACTGTGTTTTATATTTTGAAGGTGATCCCAATTCCTCCTATCGCTTGCTCCGTGCGGCAAAAAATCGATTTGGTTCTACCAACGAGATCGGTGTATTTGAAATGGCGGATGTGGGTTTGATCGAAGTTCCCAATCCCTCCTTAATGCTGCTGGAAGGTCGTCCGGAGGGTGCATCCGGCACTTGCGTTGCTTGTGTGATGGAAGGTACAAGACCCATTTTGGCTGAGGTTCAGGCATTGGTTTCTAAAACCACCTTTAATGTTCCCCGTCGAACCGCTGACGGTTTCGACTTTAACCGTTCTGCCCTTTTACTGGCAGTTGCAGAGAAAAGGGGAGGGATGAAACTCAGCACCTTCGATGCTTATATCAATATCATTGGCGGTCTCAGGCTGGATGAACCCGGTGCTGATCTTCCGGTTATTTTGGCGGTGGCATCCTCCTATCGGGATCAAACCATCCCTGATGACCTGGTAGCCATCGGTGAAGTTGGCCTGACCGGTGAGATCCGTTCTGTTTCCAATCTTTCACAAAGACTGGCAGAAGTTGCGAGATTAGGGTTTAAAAAGTGTATTATACCTAAAAGCGGCTCGGAAAAGTTGGATATTCCAAATGAATTAACAGTTTATTATGTGAAAAACATTCGGGAAGCCATTGAAATTGCCCTATAAGAATAAGCCGCCCGAAATTTTCAGGCGGCTTATGGATCATGTTTCCTCGGAAAAATCCAATTTGGATAGGGGATTGGCTTCTGCGGCTAACTTTAGTTCCGTGTTTTCAATGTGGGTATAAATTTGGGTAGTATTCAGGTTTTCATGCCCCAAAACTTCCTGCACAGTTTTCACATCTACACCGCCGGATAGCATCATGGTGGCGGCTGTATGTCGCAATTTATGGGCAGAAAATTGATCAGGATCCAATCCGGCCTGCAATAAAGCCTTTTTCACAAGACGATGTACCGCAGTTACACTGATCCGGTTATGATCCCGGGATCCAAATAAGGCTTTATTATCGGATAAAACCTGCTTATTTCGATAAGGCAAATAGGCGTCAATGGCTTTTCTGCAGGAAGATCCGAAATAGACAAACCGTTCTTTATTGCCTTTACCGGTTACACGGATCCGATCCTCATATACATCCGATAAATTCAGTCCAACCAGCTCACTGCGACGGATGCCACAATTGAGAAACAGCATCAAAATGGCGTAATCCCTTTTTTCATTGGGTCCGGATACGGATTTTAATAAGGCTGCTGATTCGGACATGGTCAGGTATTTTGGCAGGCTTTTCCGCAGTTTGGGATATTCCAGGTCTGCCACGGGATTTTCCGTCAATTGTTTGGTTCTTACCGTCAAATACTTGTAAAAAGACTTAATTGCAGAGAGTTTTCTTGCTCTGGATGTGGCAGAAATACCTTTATCAGGGGAGTAGACTTCCGGATTGGAGATCCGATCATTGGCAAGATAGGATAGAAAATCAAAGATTTCCGATGTGGTAATGGATCGGACAAAATCAATATTTACATCCTTAATGGGGATGATATTGATGTCTGTATTCAGGGACATATCGTTTCGCATCAGCTTGATAAAACGAAGAAACATTCTTAGATCCAGGAAATATTCGGATATGGTTTTGGGAGATTGGCCTTTAATATTTTCGTGATATGCCAGAAAATCCCGTAATATTTGCGGACAGTCCTGATATTTGTTCATTTTAGAACATCTCCTTTTATTCGAACATTTGTGTGTTTGTTTTTTCGAAGATATAATCTATTCGTTTGTCTGAATATCGCCATTTGGCCGGATCGCTGTGATCATGGCATACCGGCAGGTTCATAAATGGATACCATATTGGACGGGCGATCCTTGTTAAGATTGTAGCGGATTCAGTAGGGTTTAAGGATTCCTGTAATGGGTTCGCTATCATGGATCAGCCAATAGCGGCTCAGCGATCGTAGTATGGATCGTTTAGAATATTTCTATCGGACAGAATAATGAAGCAATTGATAAAATTTGCAGAGAACAGAAAGTTCATAAAGAATAGAATGTATGAATGGTTTATCGTTATAGGATAATATATAATGAATATCATAGATCGCGTAGATAAATAGCGTCTAAGACATTCAATTTGTAACAGAGCAAAAACAACAATATAAGCAGCGTATGTACCACAGTAGTACGGATGTGTGAGGAAGTGCCAGGAAAGGATCCAAAGTGTCAGTATAGTGTCAGTATGATGAAATTACGTCCTGGAAACCTTTTATATGAATATTATAGCATAACTTTACTTCGAACGCAACAAAATTTTTATTTTGTTGCGTTCGTTCTTTTCATATATACAAATGTCAGGTAAATGACAAAATGGCGATTTTCGGGATAAGGGTTGTTCCGGTGTTCTGTTTTAACCTTCCCTATCTCGTAATATCTCATATTTAGAATGTAATTTCCAAGATACTTTGATCATAGGTTTCCTTTATTATATTGGGTAACCGATAAAATTCCATCTTCATGATCGGTATTTTCGTTTCGATCTTAAATTTTTTGAAATGAAAACCGGAATACGAAATTTATTATGCAATTATAAATAGTATCCTGGCGTGATCGAATCCCCTCTTATAAAACATTTCCTATATTAGCAAAATCTATTGTATTTTTATATAATATCATTTACTTTTACAATTTCTCTTTACAATAATTTTATTTTCGTTTAAAATAAAAAGGAAGTCTGACCTTTTGGAGGTAATATTTATGGCTGTAAAAAGAATTGGTGTATTGACCAGCGGTGGCGATGCTCCCGGAATGAACTCCTGCGTCCGTGCTGTTGTGCGTACCGCACTGTATCATGGTATTGAATGTTACGGGATCCGTCGTGGTTACAACGGCCTTATTTCCGGTGATATTTTAAAACTGGATGAAAAGAATGTTTCTCATATCATCAATCGTGGCGGTACGATTCTATACACTGCCCGTAGCAAGGAATTTATGACGGAAGAAGGTCAGAAAAAGGCTGTTTCCACCTGCAAATTCCTGGGTATGGACAGCATTGTTGCGATCGGTGGTGACGGCACATTCCAGGGTGCAAGAGCATTGTCCAAATGGGGTATCAATGTGGTTTGTATTCCTGCTACCATTGATAATGATATTAGTTGTACCAATTATTCCATCGGTTTTGATACTGCCGCCAATACGGCCATCGAATGTATCGATAAACTCCGGGACACCATGCAATCCCATGAGCGTTGCTCTGTGGTAGAGGTTATGGGCAGAAATGCCGGCTATCTTGCTATGTATGTGGGTCTTGCTGTGGGTGCGACGGCTATTTTAGTGCCTGAAGAACCGATCGATTTTGAAAAAGATGTGATCGAAAAGATCCGTGCTGCTCGTTTTAACGGCTTTACGCACTACATGATCGTGGTTGCCGAAGGTGCTGGTTCTGCATCGGAAATCGCCAATCAGATCAAAGAACGAATTGATCTGGATCCCCGTGTGACGGTTCTTGGCCACATTCAGCGTGGCGGCTCCCCTACCGGCCGTGATCGTGTTAACGCCACAAAGATGGGTTATATGGCTGTGGAGCTGCTGCTTCAGGGCAAAACCAATCGCATCGTATGCACACACAACGGTTCCTTCACCGATGTGGACATCGACGAAGGTTTGGCAATGAAAAAGCACATCCAAAAAATGGAAGTGGAAGTTCTGGCTGCCATGACCGGTATTTGATCTACTTCCCTATTATAAATAACGAAAAGGTCTATCGATTCTTCCCTGAGTCGATAGACCTTTTTTATGATTTCGGATGGCATTTTTTATAAACGGACTTTAATTTATGGTTAATCATGGTGGTATACATCTGGGTGGAAGAAATATCACAATGTCCCATAAGTTCCTGGAGAGAACTTAAATCAGCACCGTTTTCCAAAAGATGGACTGCAAAGCTATGCCGCAATGTATGGGGCGTGATTTCCTTTTCGATATGGGCCGTTTCCTGATAATGCTTTAGAATCTTCCAAAATCCCTGACGGCTCATTCTGCTGCCGTTTACATTCACAAACAAAGCCTGCTCCGTGGTATCTGCCAGCATACCCACGCGAACATCCCGTAAATATACCCGTAAAGCCTTTAAAGCCGCAGGATACAGAGGAATGATCCGTGTTTTTTTGCTGTTATTGCATTTTACGACCCCTTGATCCAAATTCACATCATCCAGGTTCAGGTCGATCAATTCACTAACACGGATACCGGTGGCATACATCAATTCCAGCATGGCCTTATCGCGGTAGCCTTTGGCGTCAATACATTCCGGCTGTGCAAGCAATAACTCGATCTCGCGACCGGTCAGGATCTGAGGCAGCTTCTTCTCTCCCCGTTCGATATGTACATTGGATGCGGGGTTTTCTTCCATAAAACCGGATGCGATCAAATAGGAATAAAAGTTCTTCAGGCTTGCGATAGAACGGGATGTTGTAGCCTTAGACTTTCCCATATCATCCAGATAGGAAAGATACTGCCGAATATTCAGTTGTTTTACATCCGGAAGGTCCTTGCCGTCAACACTGTGAAACCATTGCTCAAATTGCCGTATGTCACGAATATAAGATGCGATGGTGTTGGCAGAGGCCTTCTTTACCTTAGAGAGATAATTCTCATAGGCACGAATCAAATCCAACATAAATCTTGCTAACCTTTCTAATATGTCAAGCTAAAAAATAAGACAAATCAAATAATCTACTGCAATCCAAACTCCGGTAAACAGAAAGATGTGCCGGTAACCCCAGGATCGGAAACGGCGAAACCCGGATGCAGAAAAATACAGTATGATCAAATTACTCACTGTTTGTGCGTATAGTAGGAAACTGCGAAAATACACGCCGCTATAAAGCGTGACTGCACAAAAGGAAAACCCGTAAATGACCGCCCGGATCCACAGTAAAGGAAAAAGCACCGGGTAGCATCCTATAAACCCCAAGATCAACAAAAGACACATGGGAATCCAGCACGATACCAAAGATCCGAATACGGATGGCCTCATAAGACTGTATCCGCGAATCAGATCTACGTAAAGATCTCTGGAAAAATAGGCCCAAAGGATCCCTGCAATCATTCCGGAAATCCAAAGAATATAAACGATATATTCCCGGTGTTTACGATCGAGAAACGGACGATACATACATTACCCTCTCCTTAGTAAATGAAATGGAGGATCGGATGTATATATACTCAAAGTCACTTACACAGTGAAGTGCTTGATTACTATACTGGATAATCCCCCTAAAAGCAAGTGAAAATGAATACTTTTCCGAATTTTGTATATTATTACCATTGTTATGTCAACATCGTTATGTAAACCTCTGCAACTAAAAATGTATAAATATAAGCCCTCGTTTGTAGGATCTATATATAGGGGTACGCCCCTGACAGAAGGACAAAATATGGTTTATACCCACCAAACAGCAATATAAGTAAAAGGGTAAATGCTATTTACCCTTTTGTTAATTTTGTACAATTCAAGAAATGCGGTACTTTTTGAAGTTCATTTTCCTGCCCTTTTTCTTTCCGAAAATAAAAAACGCCAGGATCGATCCGCCTAAAATACACAATCCGCCCAACCAAATAGATGCAAGATCGCTGTCAAAGACCAGGATGGATACAACTACAAGTGCAAACAGAAATGCCCCGCTATGGATCAGGACTGTCAGCCATGCCCGATCTTTCCATATTAAAGCTGCCACACCGCTTCCCAAAAAGGATGCGATCAACCATATTGCACAAGCCGCTTTTTGATACACCGATTCTTCCCATTGTCCTCCGGATACCATACTCGTTGTAATCACCGATCCTACAACTGCAATCAAAAGCGAAACAGCCAGTCCGGTTAATAATGCCGTGGCTATTGTATTTTTTCGCTCATTTCCGCCAAAGCGTTTCATGCTATCCCCTCCCCTTTTTACCACTATATGACCTCTAAGCAAAAAAAGAACCGGGACAGAAAACTCTGTCCCGGAATTTCTTATACAGACATTTGCTTGACCATAGCGTCCAATAGCTTTTGGGCATCCTCTTTTTCTTTTGCAACAGCGGTATAATAGAACTTGACCTTCGGCTCAGTACCGGAAGGACGGGCGATCACGCTGCCGCTTTCTCCCAGAATGAACTCCAGCACATTGGAAGAAGGCAGATCGATGAAGGTTTCCTCACCGGATACCAGATCCTTCTGAATACGGCTCTTATAGTCCCGTACCACCGTTACTTTAGCACCGCCGATGGAGGCAGGAATATCTGCCCGGAGGTTTGCCATCATATTGGCGGCTTTTTCCATAGCATCAGCGCCGGTCAATTCAATACTTTGTACCTTAGAAAGGAACTGACCGTATGTATCATACATTTCGTTGAGTGCATCCAAAACGGTCTTGCCCTGCTTTTTAAATGCAGCGGCCATCTCACAAACCAGCATGGAAGCAACAACTGCATCCTTATCTCTTGCGTATGTACCCTTCAGGTAACCACAGCTTTCTTCAAAGCCGAAAATGTACCGATCCTCCATATTGGCGTTTTCCAGTGCAAGAATTTCACCGCCGATATATTTAAAGCCGGTCAGCACAGCTTTCATGGTTACGCCGTATTTTGCAGCGATCCGATCTGCCAAAGGAGAAGAAACGATACTTCTTACAGTGATCGCACCCTCCGGAATGTCTCCCCGGAGCTTACGGGCATGGAGGATATATTCCATGAGCAAACAGCCAAGCTCGTTACCGGAGAGTTTGCGGTAACCATCGGAACAAGGCACAGCAATAGCTACGCGGTCACAATCCGGGTCCGTACCAAGGATCACATCGCAAG
>JAZRRA010000073.1:0-9710 GCA_045650305.1 Faecousia sp. | reverse complement strand
CAGTAAGCGTCTTTGCGAAATGGTCATTCAAAGCTTTGACCGTGCAGTCAAGACCGGCACAGCCAAGGACTTGCCCATGCTCTTTACCCATCAGGTGGCAGAGGATACCGGTGTTCCCCATGCTGTGGTCAGTCAGGAATTCCATACGGAATTTGTGGCCGTTCGTTTCGGTAATGTTTTGGGCAGTAACGGTTCTGTCATTCCGTTGTTCAAAAAGCAGATCGCCAAGGGCGGCCCGGTAAAGGTGACCCATCCTGACATTATCCGCTATTTTATGACCATCCCTGAGGCTGTGAGCCTTGTGATGCAGGCAGGCACTTATGCCGATGGCGGTGAAATCTTCGTGCTGGACATGGGAGTGCCGGTGAAGATCGATACCCTGGCCAGAAACCTTATTAAGCTGTCCGGTTACGAGCCGGATGTGGATATTCCCGTGGTATATACCGGTCTGCGTCCTGGTGAAAAGCTATACGAGGAAAAGCTGATGGATGAAGAAGGCATGCAAAAGACTGCTAACTCTTTGATCCACATCGGTAATCCCATTCCTTTTGATACGGGAAAATTCCTTGTGGATCTGGATAAGCTGATGCATGCGGCTTATGATAACGATCCCGAAATCATTTCCATGGTGGCAGAAATTGTACCTACCTTCCATCCGGATCAGGGCGGTGCCGGTAACAAGAACGATGCCATGTTCCAAAAACTGCACAAAGAGGCTGTGGGAACAAAATAAGATATTATCACCGGTCAGGCAATTCTGCTTGACCGGTGATTTATGGAGTAAATAAACGGAGGCTTATATGGGTTTTATTGAATTGTTGATTCTTGCCGTAGGTTTAAGCATGGATGCCTTTGCCGTATCTTTGTGCAAGGGTCTTTCTATGAAAAAAGCCACATTCAAACACGGTGCTGTATGCGGTGCCTGGTTTGGCGGTTTTCAGGCATTGATGCCGTTGATCGGCTTTTATCTCGGCACATTGTTTGCCGATGCCATCCAGGCGTTTGACCATTGGATCGCCCTGATTTTGTTGGCACTGATCGGTATCAATATGCTGAAAGAGGCCTTTGAATCCTGCGACTGTGAGGAACAGCCAAATGCGGATATGTCCTTCAAAACCATGCTGGTCATGGCTGTTGCCACCAGCATTGATGCATTGGCAGTGGGTATTTCCTTAGCTATGGCAGGAAATGTCAACATTTGGATCGCCATTGCACTGATCGGTGCGATTACATTCACACTGTCTGCAATTGGCGTGAAGCTGGGCAATGTTTTTGGCAGTCGGTTTGAAAAACCTGCACAAATTGCCGGTGGTGTGATCCTGATTGTTCTGGGCATCAAGATCCTGCTGGAGCATCTGGGGGTTTTGGGATGATTCGCAGTCAAAAACGGATGAGGATCTGCCTGATCCTTTTGGCTTTGAATATCTTGTTTATATGGTGTAATTCCCTGTTGACACGGGAGATCTCATCAGCGTTCAGCAAATTGGTTGGTCGTTTTTTCGGCCTGTTTGTTTCCGGACCTCTAACGCCTGCGGAAGGTGAAGGACACGGGATTCTCCGTAAAATTGCCCATTTCACGGAGTTTACCACATTGGGTGTGCTGATGGGGTGGCATGTGCGGATGCTGGATCTGAGGAAATGGTCCTATGTAGCACTTCCGATTTTATCGGGATTGGTGATTGCATTTGTGGATGAAACCATCCAGTATTTTATCCCCGGCAGAGGTCCGGGACTTTTGGATGTGGGGATCGATCTGAGTGGTGTGGTGATCGGCACAGTTTTGATTTCCCTCATTGCCCTGATTTCCCAAAAGAAGAAATTATGTAACGCAGTTCCGAAGGTATAATTCGGAACTGCGTTTTTTAACTCATTTTCAAAAAGACATGGGGATCCACAAGCTCTCCGTTACAACTGACGCTGAAATGGATGTGATCGCCGATGGCGGTTTCCAGCAAGGCTGTGCATCCGACTTTGCCGATCACTTCACCGCTGGATACACTTTGTCCTGCCTGCACACAAACATTCGCATCCAGGCTGGAATATTTGGTGACATAGCCGCCTTCGTGACGGATCACCACGGTAGTACCCAGTGTTTCATCCTCATAGACCGTGTAGACAGTGCCATCTGCGGCGGCACAAACATCTGTACCGGCCTCCGCGGCAATATCAATGCCGTCATGGACACGCCAATCCCGTGTGGTAGGATTATAGGAAAGGGTTTCCATGGTGTATTCGGCTACGGTTTCCCCGGCAAGGGGACAAGTGATTTTGCCAAGTCCCCGTTTTTGCTCCCCGGGATTGGGTGTGTCGGTTACGGAAGATGTGGCATCATCACCGGGGGTGGTGATAATGGTAGGCACATCTGTGTTGTCCGAAGGCTGGGTCGCAGATGCGATCGGATCGGGGCGTTCCCCTGAAGGTTCGTTTTGGTTTCGGTAATACAAATAGCCGGTGATCCCGATGGCGACAGCACACAGGACCAGGGCTATGTAGTAGCCCTTACCGTTCATGCTGAAGCGAAAATTTTTCTTGCTCATATAAGCACCTCCAAGGGGAAGTATTGCCCATATTTGCATTTCTATACCGAAACTGTAAAAAAATGTTTCTGGAACGGAAAAATTAAAGATTGCAATATTTTCCTTTTCTGCTATGCTATATTGTGACGATGAATGAGGAGGCAATTATGAAACTAAAAGTGTTATGGCAGGTATTTCTGTCATTTTTTAAGATCGGTGCGTTTACCTTCGGCGGCGGTTACGCCATGATTCCGCTGATCCAACAGGAAGCGGTGGAAAAGCGGCACTGGGTTACCGATGAGGATATTTTAGAGGTGGTGGCCATTGCCGAATCTACGCCCGGCCCGATTGCCATTAACTCTGCCACATTTGTGGGATACAAGGCAGCCGGTGTTTTGGGTTCTGTGTGTGCTACTTTGGGCGTAGTGCTGCCCAGCTTTGTGATTATTTTGGTACTGTCCTTTATTTTGCGTCAATTTCAGGAAGTGCAGGCAGTGCAGTATGCTTTTCAGGGTATCCGTGCCGGTGTTTTGGCTCTGCTGATCAAGGCACTGTGGACCATGTACAAAAAAAGCCCCAAGGGTTGGCCTGCTTATGTGGTCATGGGCGGCTCTTTTGTGTTGACGGCCATTTTTAACATCAATGTGCTGTTTGTGATCATTGGCTGTGCAGTCTTTGGGTTGGCTACCTCCCTTTATCTGGAAAGGAGGGCAAAATGATGGCATATTTCCAACTGTTTTATACATTTTTTATGATCGGTGCAGTCACCTTTGGCGGTGGCTATGCCATGCTGCCTTTGATCCGGCAGGAAGTGGGGGAGCGTTGGGGCGACCTCATTAGTCAGGAAAGTCTTTTGAACTTTGTGGCAGTCAGTGAATCCACCCCCGGACCCTTTGCCATCAATATGGCAACCTATGTGGGTGCTACGGTAGGTGGTCAAAGCGGCAATGTTTTCCATTCTGTATTAGGCTCTTTCTGTGCCACCTTAGGCGTGGTTTTGCCCAGCTTTATCATCATTTTGATCGTTGCCCGGTGTTACGAAAAATTCAAGACCAATCGGATTGTCAAAGGGTGCATGACCGGCCTGAAGCCTGCGGTGGTGGGACTGATCGGCGGTGCGATCCTCAGTGTTCTGCTGACGGTGTTCTTCCCGGCAGGACTATCTGTCGGGGTGTTTACCGACATAAATTTCTATGTAAGCCTTGCAATTTTTGTGGGCATGGCGATTTTGGCCTTTAAGAAAGTTCACCCCATTATCATCATCTGCATTTCTGCCGTCCTGGGTATAGCCGCCGGATACCTGATCCCCTAAAAAATACCGCCTGAAGGAATTTTCCTTCAGGCGGTTCTGTGTTATTGGGTGTTTTGGGTTCGGTAAAGGTCTGCATAGATGCCGCCTTTATCCAAAAGCTCCTGATGGCTGCCACATTCGGTGATAATGCCATCGGCGATGGAAATGATGCGGGTAGCGGAACGGATGGTAGAAAGGCGATGGGCGATGATCAGGGTGGTTCTGCCTTTGGCCAGGTTATCGAAGGCTCGCTGGATCTTTGCCTCCGTTACAGAATCCAAAGCGGAGGTAGCCTCGTCCAAAATCAGGATCGGGGGATTTTTCAGGAAGATTCGGGCAATGGCAACCCGTTGCTTTTGTCCGCCGGACAGAAGGGTTCCCCGTTCGCCCACATAGGTATCAAAGCCCTGGGGCATAGCCAGAATATCCTCGTAAATTTCGGCCTTCTTAGCCGCTTCTATGACCTCATCCGCAGTTGCGTTGGGCTTTCCGTAGCGTATGTTTTCGAAGATGGTATCCGCAAACAGAAATACATCCTGCTGAACAATGCCGATACATTCATGAAGGGATTGCTGTGTCACATCCCGAATGTCCATGCCGTCAATGGCAATGGAGCCGGAGGACACATCGTAAAAACGGGGGATCAGTTGACAGAGGGTAGTTTTGCCACCACCGGAGGGACCAACAACCGCGATAGTCTCACCGGGTGTTACTTCCAGACTCACATTTCGAAGAACATCCAGATCTCCGTCGTAGGCAAAGCTCACATTCTTCACGGAGATAGTACCCTTCACATTGCGAAGGGGTTTCGCATCTTCTTTATCCTGCAAGGCAGGCTCTGTGGCCATCAGATCCACAAATCGGTGAAGACCGGCAAAACCGTTGGCAAACAATTCGGAAAAATGAGCCAGCTTTCGCATGGGATTTATGAAGGAAGAAATATACAAAGTGAAGGTGATCAGATCCCGGTAGTCCATCTGCCCGTCCATGATGAAAAATCCGCCTACGCCGATGACTACCACATTCAAACTGCACAGCCAAAATTCCATGGAACTGTGGAAACGACCCATGGCTTTATGGAAATCCCGTTTGGAGGTTTTGTATTTATCATTGGCACTGTCAAAACGGTTTCGCTCCCATTCTTCGTTGGCAAAGGCTTTGGCAGTACGGATACCGGAGAGGGAGGATTCAATTTCTGTATTGATGTGGCCGGTTTTTTCTTTCACGGCTTTGGATGCAAGACGCATACTTTTCCGGGTCATGATCACAACAAACAGAAATACAGGAACCATCAGGCCTACCACCACAGCCAATTGCCAGCGGATCACAGCCATCACCACGATGGCACCGATGATGGTAAGTCCCGAGGTGAGAATGTCCTCAGGGCCGTGATGGGCAAGCTCTGTCAGCTCGAAAAGATCGGATGTAAGACGACTCATCAGGTTACCGGTACGGTTTTTGTCGTAGAAGGGAAAACCTAATTTCTGAATATGGCGAAAAAGGTCGGCACGAATATCCGCCTCTACCCGGATGCCGAAGGTGTGACCGTAATAGGCGACGATAAACTGGAGTACAGACCGGATCACATAGAAGATCAGCATCAGGCCGATGACTACGAAAAATGTGCCGTACAGATTGTTGGGAAGCAGGTCGTACAAGGCAGAACGGGTGGCTAAGGGAAAGATCAAATCCACTGCGGCAATCAGGCAGGCACAGAGAATATCCACCGCGAAAAGCCCTTTATGATTTTTGAAATAGCTTAAAAATATGATCAGGGGGGATTTTGTTTGAAAATCTTTGGTCGTCATAGCAATTCCTCCTTATTTTATCATTATATCATAAAAAAGAGGGATAGTGCAAGACAGCTTTTGACATTTTCCTGGAATTTGCTATACTATAAGGAAGGAGCGTGATACTGTGGAGATCTTATTTGAGAATCAGGATATGGCAGTGGTGGAAAAGCCGGTGGGCTTAGACTCGGAAAAAGATATGCCGCAAGCCTTGCTTGAGCAGTTGGGCGGAAGTTTTTATCCCGTCCATCGATTGGATCTGAATGTGGGCGGCTTGATGGTCTATGCCCGTAATTCCAAATCTGCGGCAGCATTGTCCCGATTGGTGCAAAACGGCAGTCTGATCAAGGAATATGTGGCACTTGTCCACGGCACACCGGAAGAAAACGGGCAATGGACCGATTATTTGTTTAAGGACAGCCGTAAAAATAAGGTCTTTGTGGTAAAAAAGCAGCGAAGTGGTGTGAAAGAGGCAAGACTATCCTATCGACGCTTGACAGAAGGGGAAGTATCCCTTGTGCGGATCCGGTTGGAAACCGGAAGAAGCCACCAAATCCGCGCCCAGTTTTCCGCACATGGCTTTCCTTTGGTGGGGGATCATAAGTATGGCTCCCGTGCCAAGGAAACCATACCGATGCTCTATTCCTGCTACCTGGAATTTGACTTGAATGGTCACCACCGTTTTGAAAAATTCCCACCCTGGTATGAAAAATAAGGTGCTGCGTTTGCACAATGCCACTTAGTTAAGCATCCAGTGATCGAAAACCCTGTCATCCTGAGCGGAGTGAAACGAAGTCGAAGGATCTTCGCATCCAATCATAGTACAGTAAATTGGAGAATGCGTAGATTCTTCGACTCGCTTTTGCTCGCTCAGAATGACACAACATCGAGAGCTTTATCTTAACTTAATGACATTGTGCGTTTGCAGCACCTTATTTTTTAGCCTTCCTCGGAAGGATTTTCTGTTTGTTGGGTAGCCTCTTTTTTGCGACGCTTGCGGAAACCGTAGGTGTAAATACACAGGCCGGTGAAGATCACAGCGCAGGAAATGGTCACCACAGCGCCGATAACAAAGGCGTTGTTTTCAAATTGGATCACGATGTTGTGCGTGCCCTTTGTCAGCATAACGCCGATCATAGTTTCACCGACGAGGGTGATTTGTGCCTCTTTTCCATCGACCAATACATGCCAGTTGTTACCGCTCTGGGGGACGGAGGTGTACATCAGACCGTCCTGCAGGCAGTTGATGGTGCCTTCAATGCGGGTGTCCTCAAATTTGGTAACCTGCAAGGTGGACTGAGATAACTGGGCGTAGGCGTCCTCCATGACCGATTGATTCAAAATCGCACCGGTGATGGAAACTTTTTGATTTGTGGTTGTGGAGGCTTTGCAGGTGGTTACAATCTTGACCTGATCGCCGGGCTTTACTTCACAGACGGATGCGATATAGCCCAAACTGTTGTGCTTTTCATCGTGCAGTTTTACAAAGGAACTGGTGCCGGCAGCTTTGTAATAGACCTTATAATCGTTTTTGCTGGGCATGTGATAACGCACACAGAAAAGACCGGAATCGTCGAAACTGTAAAGGAAGGTGATGTCGCCTTTGGAATCTTTGGTGTAGCAGGCGGTGTTTTCGTTTGCCTTGACCGGGGGATCGAATTTCACATTTTCAGTGCCGGAGATGGTCAGGTTTTCGTTGCTCACGATAGTCCAGGGGGTTACCTCCCGACCTAATGCGGCTGACAAAACCAAATTCTGGAAGTAGAAATTACCGCCGTTATCCGCAAATTGCAATTCAGAAAGCTTGGGATCCACCATAAAGCCTACGGGCAGATAATAGTTATTTTCCATCAGGTGGACTTTGCCGGAGCTGTAAACATCCGTGAGGGAGTGGTTATCCTCCACAAAGCCACGACGCTCGATCACATACTTCAAATTCAGGAACAGATTGGTGATGGGAGAGCCGTCGGCATAGGCAAACCGGTTATAGGTTTTGTAGCCGCTGACACCTAAGGCCTGAAGGAAATTGGTGACATTCACATTGGCGGAGCTGGAGAAGGTGGAAATGCCGTTGTAGTTATTCAGTGCGCCGTCGTTGTAAGTCTGCACTTGTGCGGCATCAGCCCGGTAGAAGCTGTTTTCACCCTCTTTGTCCTTCATATACTGGATAACCTTTTTTGCGTCTTCACCGCCGCGGGGGTATCCGGAGGCGTTTTGGGTGTTAAATTGCAGACCGAAGGAGGTTACATGGAAGATAAATTCTACGCAAATGATGGCCACCAAAATCAAGGAACAGAGATTTCTTCTGAAACGGCGATCCCGATACCACAGCAGCTTGGTTTTCCGGGGAACGCTGCGGGGCAGGGGATGACGGATAGCAAGACAGAACAGTGCGATGAGGTATCCCAGTAACAGCAATCCGTTTACAAGGGGGAATAGCATTTCTACGGTGAAAATGTCGTAGAGCTTGCCGAAGGAGAAGTTCTGGGAAAGCTCCTGCATACCTGCCTGCACACTTTCGGAATTGGTCTGTGCCATAAATTCTTTAAAACCGGGGGAGAAGAACATACCCAGAAGGGCAACAAAACCCACGGATACGATCTGCCAGGTGCGGATCTTACGACGCAAAAGCCAGGTGCGATAAGCCATATACAGCATCACAAAGCTGTATATAAAGCTAAAGCGGTTGGGGATCATGTTGGTGAAGTGGAATCCGTGCCAGATGTAATCCAGTTGTTTCAAAATGAAACTCAGATTCAAAAACAGCAGCATCACCAATGCACAGATCCGATCACGCCATTTAATTTCCTTGCAGGTGAAAAACAGCAGGGAAAGAACGGTTGCAAACAGACCGCAGTAGATATTGGGAAGACCACCGCTGGAGGCGGCATCCACATAGTTGGGTTCGATGGCGGCGTAGGTGTTGGTGGCAACTTTGACCATGGCCTCCACAAGTCCTGCAAAACTCTTTTCGTCTGCGATGTGCATATCGAAGGCTTTGGGGAACTCGCTGGCGGCGGAGTTGGTAGTTTGCAAAGCCGCGAAGGTGGGCAGGGACAAAATGGCAGTCATGCCGATGGCCAAAATGGTGAAAAATGCCATGTGACCCAGATCCACAGCGAATCTTTTAAAGGTTGTCCACCGGCAGATCTCGTAGCAAATGAATACCAGCAGGATGAAAATGCAGACAAAAAAGCCTACATAGTAGTTTGCGAAGATGCAGTAGAAAAGGCTCAGGGTGTAAAGAACAAACTTTCTTTCCTTCAAAAGACTGATGGTTCCCAAAATCGCCAAAGGCATTACAGCAAAGGTGTCCAACCACATGACATTCCACATATAGCCAAACACCCAGGCACAGGTGGCGTAGAAGCTGGCGAAAATGGCAATGGACAAGTCATTGCGGTCAAAAGTCTTTTTCAGGAAGATGGAGAAGAACAGACCTGCTAAACCGATACGGACGGGGAAGAGGAAACTGTAAAAATCCAAAACCCAGGCTTCCGGCACAAAAGCGGTCAATAAATTCAGGGGAGAGGCCACATAGTAGGCGTAAAGTCCCAGATAATCGGTACCCATGCCGATGTTCCAGGTGTAAAGGAAACTTTCTCCTGCCCGTATGGAGTTGCGGAAATCCACAAAGAAGGGGAAGTACTGATAGTAGGCGTCGGAGTACAGCAAAGAGAAAATGCTGGAGCCGTCGGATTCCACCATGATCGCACGCATCAGCATGGCAAGTCCTGCGAATACGAAGGGAATGAGGAAACCTAAAATGCAGTAATTAAAGGATTTTTTGTTGGGATTTTGGGCGAAAATATCATTTTTGCCCATGATGAACCGATAAAACCATCCCTGCTTTTCTGTGCCGTGTCTGAAAAGCCGCGTGGAGGCGGTTGCCATATTGGAAGTTGCCAGCTTGTGCTGCTCACGGGCATCGCTTCGGGCAGCAGAGGTATAGTTGGCGTTTTTCCTTTTTTTCTTATTTGTTGGTGCCATAGCATACTCTCCCATTTTAAGATATATCCATTTTACCATATAAATGCCAATAGGTAAAGAGAAAAAATAAAAAGCGGTATCGCAAAAGCAATACCGCATATTATTTGCCGGATAAATCAGACA
>JAZRRA010000072.1:0-17697 GCA_045650305.1 Faecousia sp. | reverse complement strand
GCGGCAGTGGGTCAGTGCGAGCTGATGTACACCTACGATAAGCTCTTTGCCGAATACAGTCATACGGTAGCCCAGATTCTCTTGACCGCCGATGATATTCAGGATGCCCGTCGCAGCAGCCATGTCCATGATACCCTGGAGCGGCTTTTAAGCTGGAATGCCTTGCCCATCATCAATGAAAATGATGCTGTGGCAACCGATGAAATCGGTATCCAAACCACAATCGGTGAAAACGACACTCTCTCTGCGATCGTTGCACGATTGGTCAAGGCAGATCTTTTGATTCTGCTTTCGGATATTAACGGCTTATATACTGCGGATCCCCGGAAAGATTCCAATGCAGTTCTCATTCCCGTGGTGGAGGAGATCACGCCGGAAGTCCTGGCGTTGGCAGGCGGCACCGGTTCCAGCTTAGGCTCCGGCGGTATGGCTACCAAGCTGAAGGCTGCCACCATTGCCACCCAGGCAGGGATTGATATGGTCATCGCCAACGGTCAAAACCCCGAGGTGCTTTATAATTTATTTGAAGGCAAGTGTGTCGGCACCCGTTTTGTGGGAAGGAAGTGCAGTAAATGACCACATTGGAAATTTTAAAAGAAGCCAAAAAGGCTGCCCCGGCACTTTTGCTGTTGGACACGGATCAAAAAAATCGAGCATTGCTTTCTATGGCTGACGCATTGATTCTGGCAACCCCCGAAATCCTTGCGGCCAATGCCCAGGATATGGAAAATGCCAAAGAGCATATTTCTGCAGTTATGCTGGATCGTCTTTGCCTGACTGAATCTCGCATTATCGCCATGGCGGAGGGAATCCGTCAGGTGGCATTGCTGCCCGATCCGGTAGGGGAGGTTTTGGAGCAGGTGCAGCGGCCCAATGGTATGGTGATCGAAAAAGTGGGTATGCCCATGGGTGTGGTTGCGATTATTTACGAAAGTCGCCCCAATGTGACCTCCGATGCGGCGGGACTGGCCATTAAGTCCGGTAATGCCTGCGTACTGCGTGGCGGTAAAGAGGCATTTCGTAGTGCCGACGCCATTGTAAAAGCCATGCAGAACGGTCTTAGAAAAGCCGGACTGCCTACCCAGCTTGTTCAGCTTGTGCAGGACACGACCCGTGCCAGTGCAACGGAACTGATGACCGCTGTGGGATTGGTGGATCTGCTGATTCCCCGGGGCGGTGCAGGACTTATCAAGGCTTGTACGGAAAATGCCAAAGTGCCTTGTATCCAAACCGGTACGGGTATCTGCCATATCTATGTGGATCAGTCTGCGGATCAAGAGATGGCACTGGATATTATCGAAAATGCCAAAACCAGCCGTCCTTCCGTTTGTAATGCGGCAGAGGTCTGCCTGGTACATCAGGATATTGCCGGGGAATTTTTACCCAAGCTCCAAAAACGCCTGGTATCCGACAGAACGGAAAATCCGGTACAGTTGCGGCTTTGCCCCAAGGCATCGGAAGTGATTTCCGGTGTTCATGCCGGAGAATTTGATTTTGATACGGAGTTTTTGGATTATATTTTGGCCGTGAAGGTGGTTTCGGATGTACAAGAAGCCATCTGTCATATCGCCGCCCATTCCACCGGCCATAGCGAAGCCATCATCACCACAAATCAGGCAAACGCCCATCTGTTTACCCGGTCTGTGGATAGCTCTGCGGTATATGTAAATTGCTCTACAAGATTTACCGACGGCGGTGAATTTGGCTTAGGCTGTGAAATGGGTATCTCTACGCAAAAGCTCCATGCAAGAGGACCTATGGGTCTAAGAGAGCTGTGCTGCTACAAGTATGTGATCCGTGGAAACGGACAGACACGATAGGAAGGTTACCATGAAAGTTGGATTTATCGGAACGGGCAATATGGGCGGTGCATTGGCAAAAGCCGCCGCAAAGGTGATTGCCGGTGACAATTTATATCTTTATGACAGTTTCGAGCAGAAGGCTCAGCAGCTTGCTGACAGCTTAAATTGCCATTGTACGGACTTAGCCGGAGTTTCTCAATGTGACTATATTTTTCTGGGTGTGAAACCGCAGATGATGGCGGAAATGCTTTCGCAGTTATCGCCGCTGCTGATGAAACGCAGTGAGGAATTTGTCCTGGTTTCCATGGCAGCCGGTGTGCCAATGGCCCGTATTCGGGAACTGGCAGGGGATCGGTATCCCGTGATCCGCATCATGCCCAATATGCCCGTTTCTGTGGGTGCAGGCATGATCCAGTATGATGTGACGGAAAATGTCACACAGCCCCTTGAGGAGGGCTTTGTAAAGTGCATGGAATTTGCAGGCGTTCTGGATAAGATCCCGGAATCCCTCATTGATGCCGGTACAGCCGTTGCCAGTTGCGGTCCTGCCTTTGCGTTTTTATTTATAGAGGCTTTGACTCAGGGCGGTGTAGATTGCGGCTTAAGCGAAGAAAAGGCGATGCTTTATGCAAAGCAGATGCTGTTAGGCTCTGCAAAGCTGGCACTGGAGTCGGATCTTAGCCCTGCACAGCTTCGCCAGGCGGTCTGTTCTCCCGGTGGCTCTACCATTGAAGGTGTGAAGGTCTTTGAACAGGAAGGTCTGCGTCAAATTACCCAGAAGGCAGTGCTTGCTTCCTATCATCGGAATGTGGAGCTTGGCAAGTGATTTTACCGTCACAAATGGATTCTTTAAAGGAGAATGACTATGCGAATTTCTACGGAAATTGGATCGATTGCAAGACTTGTGGGCGAACACAAAGCAGTTGAATTATGTGCAAAGGCCGGCTTTGACGGCTGGGATTTTTCCATGTTCCAGATGGGACAGTATAACTGGCGTATGGATGCCTGCGAAGATACCGGCCACCCTCTGCGTGGGAATCAGTACCTGCAGTTTGCCAGGGAGCTTCGGAAAATCGGTGAGGATAACGGCATCCGTTGCAACCAGTCCCATGCACCGTTCCCGGTGAGATGCGGAGAGATTCGCAGCTTGTTGCCCCGTGCCATTGAGTGTACCGCAGAAGCCGGAGGCCAGATCTGTATTATCCACCCGGATAACGATAAAACACCGGAAGAAAATGCGCAAATGTATTTTGAACTTCTGCCCTTTGCCAAAAGCTGCGGCGTGAAGATTGCCACGGAGAATATGTGGAACTGGAACGACGAAACGGGTTATTCCGCACCTGCGGCCTGCTCCACATCGGAAAACTTTTGTCGCCACCTTGATGTGGTAAACGACGATGATTTTGTAGCTTGCCTGGATATTGGTCATGCACAGATGCAGGGCTCCGGTTCCGGGGCTGCCAATATGATCCATGCTTTGGGAAATAAATTGCAGGCATTGCACATCCATGACAATGACTGTCATCACGATTCCCATCAAATTCCGTTTTCCATGGATATTGATTTCGTAGCGGTGGTCAAGGCATTGAAGGATATAAACTATCAAGGTTATCTTACATTGGAAGCGGATTCTTATTTACACGCCTATAATCCGGATACTGTGATGGAGGGTGTTACCAATTTGGCTTTGTCTGCCAAAAAATTGGTTAAGATGATGGTGCAAGCGTAAGGATTTATCAATTAAAGTAATGAGGTGTTCCTATGGCAATACCCGGTATACCCTGTGATTTGCAGGTGCAGCAGATCAAGGATCAACTGCGATTGGATCCGGAACTTCAAATTGAAACTGTTTTTCAGGAGGGTTCACCTCTTTGTGTTGAGAAAAACGGACTGATTTGCAAAATTACATACGGTCAGAAAGTTTCGTTGTTTCGGGGTTTAGGCTTGCTGGCAGAACATAGTGATGAAAAAGTTTATAAAACTCAGCAGACACCCCGGTTTTCCTTAAACGGTGTGATGATGGATTGCTCCCGTAACGGTGTGATGAATATAGCGGCGGTCAAGGAAATGATCCGCTATATGGCACTGATGGGGCATAATATGCTCATGCTCTATACAGAGGATACCTACGAAGTGCCGGAGTATCCCTATTTTGGTTATATGCGTGGTCGCTATACCCAAAAGGAATTGCAGGAACTGGATGACTATGCTGCCGGGTTCGGCATTGAAATGATCCCTTGTATCCAGACATTGGCACATTTATCACCTACGCTGAGATGGGAGTGCTTTGATCCCATTAAGGATACGGATGATATTTTGCTGTGTGGGGATGAAAGAACCTATGCATTTATCGAGGCGATGATAAGAGCCTGCCGCAATAGCTTCCGCACCGACCGTATCCATATCGGTATGGATGAGGCATTTATGCTGGGTTTGGGCCGTTATCGGGAGGAAAAGGGATTTCGTCCCAGAGAGGAAGTATTCTGCGAACACCTGATCCGGGTCAATGAAATATGCCAAAAGTATGGTTTTAGACCGATGATCTGGAGCGATATGTTCTATCGTATCGCATCGGCCGGTTCTTATAATGCATCCGTGGAGATCCCGGAACATGTGAGAAAAATGGTGCCGCCCCAGGTGGAGCTGGTATATTGGGAATATTCTATGCACGAAAAGGATTCATATCGCCAGCCTCTGCTTAGCCATCTGCAATTCCAAAATAATTTGATTTTTGCGGGAGGTTCCTGGCGTTGGCTTGGGTTTACGCCCCATATTGCCAAAAGTCAGGAGGCTACCCGTGCCGCATTGGAGGCTTGTCTGGAAAACGGTGTCCGGGAGGTATTTTGTACCGCCTGGGGTGATGACGGCAATGAAGCACCCTTCTTTACCGTGCTGTCCACATTACAGCTTTACGCGGAGTATAGCTATCAGGGAACTGTGAACGAAGAAGAACTGGCAAAGCGGCTGAAAACCTGCACCGGAGAATCTCTTTCCGATATGATGCTTTTGGATCTGCCGGATATGCCGGATGGGGTGTACCACAGAATCGAAACAAATCCTTCCTGCTATCTGCTTTATTCCGATGTGTTGGGCAGTGTGTTTGAAAAGCATTGTGAGCCTTGCTATCAGCAAAACTATGCAAGCTACGGTGAAAAACTGATGGATGCGGCAAAGCGTAGTCCCAACCATGGCTATATGTATGAAATGCTTGCTGAGCTTTGTTTTGTTTTAAGTCTGAAAAGCTGTGTCAGTGCCGATGCCTATGATGCCTATCAGGCAGGAGATCGGGAGAAACTTCAGGAAATTGCGACGAAAACCTTGCCTGCGATCATTTCCCGGATGGAATCTTTCCGGGATGCAGTGGAAAAGCGTTGGTTCCGTGAGTGTAAGCGATCCGGATTCGATGTGCTGGATTTCCGTTTTGGCGGTGTATCTGCCCGTGCCAAAAGTGCCATTCGCCAGATCCAGGCCTACCTAAACGGGGAATTGCACATCATCGAAGAACTGGAGGATTCCCGACTTCCCTTTAATAACAAGACGGATGAGGAATTAAAGGAAGATCCGGTGATGTGTTGGGGTATCCGCAGGCATTTGTTTACCCCCAACAGATTGGTTTGGTAATATAGAATCTTAGAAGGAATTACCTATGAAAGAACATATATTCAGGCAATATCCCTATCGCATCGAATTACATTCTCATTCCAATCCCGGCAGTGGATGCAGTGTGCTTAAGCCTGCGGATTTGGTTCAGTTATACTGGGAAAAAGGGTATCACGGTGTGGTGATCACCAACCACCTGGAACCGGACAAGATGCGATTTGGCAAAGAAGAAGCCATCTCCATGCACTTGCGGGATTTTGAAGCTGCAAAGAAAGCAGGGGAGCGGTTGGGAATTCAGGTATATCTGGGCGTGGAATTGCGTTTTCGAGAAAATATCAACGACTACCTGATCTACGGTGTGGATGAAGGTCTGCTGAGCGTGTTTTACGATTACCTTCCCACCGACCTAAAGACCTTCCGAGAAAATGTATCTTTGCCTGACAGTGTGGTGTTGCAGGCACATCCGTTCCGCTCCAATATGGTACTGGCAGAGCCGAATCTACTGGATGGTATGGAGTGTATGAATCTCCATCCCCGACACAACAGTGCAGTGGGCTTAGCCACCCAGTATGCCTATGAAAAGGCACTTGCCATCAAGATCGCCGGTGGCGACTGTCACAGTCCCGGAGATCAGGGAACTGCGGCACTGCGTACCAAAGAACTTCCTCAGGATTCTTTCCATATTGCCAGGATCTTAAAATCCGGTGATTATGTATTTGAGATCGGTGGCAATTCTCTTTGGATTCCATAAAAAAGATCGTCCATGGTCTATGACACTTAGTTAAGCATCCAGCTATCTAAACAGTGTCATGGACCATGGGCGTTGTATTATTCTTAATCGGAATTTAACTGTTGAGCCTTTCGTTTCAGGTCATTAAGCACACGGGGGTACAACTGGCAGGTCATGCCGCCATCCACCGTCAATTCTGTGCCCGTGATGTTTTTGGAAAGATCTGTACCTAAAAACCAGCAGGCATTGGCAATATCTTCAAAATCGGAAATATCTCCGATGGGCGTCAGCTCACCGTTTACGATCTGCTTATTGCCCATATTCACCCATCGCTGCGTTTTGATCGTACCGGGCAAAACCACATTACAGCGGATGCCGTATGGTCCCAGATCCACAGCCAGAGCCTTTGCAAGGGCGTTGATACCGCCTTTGGAGGCAGAGTAGGCCGCACGGTTAGGAATGGCACGGTATGCGGTATTGGAGCTTATAAATACAACAGAGCCTTTTCCCAGCTTCCGCATACGAATGGCGGCTTGTCGGATAATGGTGAAATTCCAAACCAGATTGGTTTCAAAGACTTCCCCGAAATCTTCTGCCGTTACAGTCCAGAAATCCTGACCTGCCGCCGGATCTTTCGGATCAAATCCCATATTTGCCGCGTTGAGGATCAGGGTTTCCACCACACAACCGGTTTTGTCAATATCCTCAAAAATGTCTATGATCTGTTTCTCGTTACGGATGGTGCATTGGTAGCCTTTGGCAAATACCCCGTAGGTCTTATTCAGTGTTTGTGCGGCTTTTTGTGCATCTTCGCCCTTTCGGCTGGTGATGAAAATATGATACCCTTCCTTGGCAAATAAACTTGCGATCGCATAACCGGTTCCCGTATACGCACCGGTGATGAATACTGCTTTTTTCATGATACTACCCATTTCCTTAAAAATAGAATTCTGTTTTGGCAGGCCGGATGTCTGTTAACGCACCGGTGTAGTGCCGCAGGGTGTGGGGTTCATAGGGATGTTCTAAACAAGCCTCCTCATTGATCTCAATACCCAAACCGGGCTTGTCGGGGATGGTCATATAGCCATCTTTGTATGTAAGGGCCTCGTTTGTCACATCTTTACGCCATGTCACATCGCTGTACATAATTTCCAAAATGGAAAAATTGGGACAGCAGGCCGCAAGCTGTAAGGTTGCGGCATTGGCAACCGGACCTGAAGGATTGTGCGGTGCGAAGGGGATATAATAGGCTTCAGCCACAGATGCGATCTTCTTTAATTCCATAATACCGCCGGCATGGGAAATGTCCGGCTGTATATAGTCACATGCCCGCATTTCAAACAGATCCTTGTAGGATTTCAGGGTATAAAGTCTTTCGCCTGCGGAGATGGGAACGGGGGATTTATCCCGGACTGCCTTCAGGGCCTCTAAATTATCCGGCGGTGTGGGTTCTTCGAAGAACATAGGCTTGAATTGTTCCAGCTCTTTGGCTATGCGAATACCTGTTGTCACATTGAACCGACCGTGACCTTCGATCAAAAGATCCACATCCGGACCTACGCTATCCCGAACAGCGGCCACACATTGCAGGGCGTTATCCAGTTCCTTGTTGGAGATTTCCAAATAAGACTTTCCAAAGGGATCCCATTTCATGGCAGTCACGCCCCGCTTTACGGCGATCTTCGCTTTTTCACCGAATTCTTCCGGGGTTTTTGCACCGGCAAACCAGCCGTTTACATAGATTCTGACCTGATCATGGATCTTGCCGCCCAAAAGCTGATAGACCGGTACATTCAGGTATTTTCCCAGAATATCCCAAAGAGCCATTTCCACAGCGGAAAGTGCAGACATCAAAACCGCACCGCCACGCCAGTATGCGTCCCGGTAAATATCATGGAAATGCTTTTCAATGGTAAGCGGATTCTTTCCCACAAGATATTCTTTGATATGTTCTACCGCACCGATCAGTGCTTTTTCCTTGTATTCCAGTGTTGCTTCACCTACACCGGTAATCCCTTCATCGGTATAGACCTTCACAAAAACCCAATTTGTCCGAAAACAATCCACTGCAAAGGTTTTAATATCTGTTACCTTCATTGAGATCCCTCTTCGATTCATATTTGTTACATTCTTTTGGTTGACATTGTAACAAAATCATTTTATTATATACCTAACTGGAAAGATATGAAAAATTTACTGTTATTATTAGAAATCTTATCGTTAAGGGGTGGCGGTCATGGTTTTGCCGGAAATTGTGGCAGTGGGTGTATATAACTCCCAGGTCGTTGCCAAAAATTCTGTGATCAGCAAAAACAGAAAAACCTCCATGTTTGAAATTGAACTTCCTATGGAAGTTGGTGGTATCTCCTATATCGAATCTGCATCCAAGCCGATTGAACCGAATATGATCATCTGTGCAAAGCCCGGACAGTTAAGGCATACGAAATTTCCCTATAAGTGCTACTTCGTCCATATTATCATCCATGATGGTCCTTTGTACGATACGCTGATGGAAATTCCTGATTTTTTTACCACTTCAAAGAGGGAAAAATATGTTGAGATCTTCACAAGAATGATCAAGCATTACAGTTTGGGTACTCAGAAGGAAGAAATTATCCTGCAAAGTCTGTTGCTGGAGATGATCTATACCATCAGCCGGGATTCTGTTTCCAAAACCAAAAACGGTGGGGTTGGTAATTGTGATTCCATTGTGGAAAAGTCCCTGAAATATATCAAATCCCATATTACAGAAGATCTCAGTTTGGAAACGGTTTCCAAGGCCATGAATGTCAGCCCCGTATATTTTCACAATCTGTTTAAGCGGTCTGTGGGAAAGACACTGCGAGACTATGTGGAAGAATTGCGGATCAAAAATGCCATCAATTTACTTCTGACCACCGATGATTCCCTGACAAAGATCGCTTTTGAATGTGGATTTTCCTCTCAAAGCTATTTCAGCTATGTGTTTAAGCGGAGAATGAAAGTTCCACCCCGGGAATATATCCGGGATGTCCATTCCAAATACGAAATTTAAATGCACCGTTTCCTGGAAGAAACGGTGCGTTTTTTATTTGGAGGTTATATCGTTGGGACATTGATGATATTCTGCTTTAAATGATTTATAAAATACGGAATAATCCCGGAATCCGCAGCAGGTGGAAACCGTACCCGCAGGTAGACCTTTTTGCAGTAGCTCTTTTGCCTTTGCCAGCCGCATTAACACAATATAGCGATAAAGACTGGTTCCTGTTTCGGTTTTAAAGATGTGACTTAAATGGTATTTGCTGATATGAAAATGAGCGGCGATGTGATCCAATCGAAGATCCTCTGTATAATGGTCGCAGACATAGGAAATGATCTTTGCCATCAGTGGGGAGGATTTTTCCCCATGGGGCAGGCGGTTTTCAACACGGGAAATTTCAATCAGGATCTGCAATATCAGGCTTTGTGCGTATATGTGAGAGCCGAAAAGGGGAGAACGGGATTCGTCGTATAATTTTCGGAACATATCCATAAGATGGGGGGCTTTATAAACATGCTGTTCGTTATGAAAGCAACGGTGCAGGTCCTTAGCTTGCAGATCCTGCTCCATATATTGCTTGTTGATCCATAATACGATACGCTGGCAGGATGCGGATTCTGTCAGTGCCGGTCTGTGAAGCTGCATCGGATCCAGCAGGATCAGACTACCGGTATTCAGGGGATACACCTTGCCGTCGATCCAGTAGGAAACCTCACCGTTTAGCACCATGTGGATCTCGTAAAATTCATGATAATGGGCGATCAGGTCGGATTCGGGGAAGTTATCGTATAAATAGACCTCATAGCGGTCATTGGTCATTTTTTCTTTGGGACGCTGTAACTGTTTCATGTATCTTCACCTTCCAATCATATAATAACGCAATAATTGCAATAAATCAAACAAAAATTGCAATTTACTATGCAAATAAAGGATATATAATAGAAATATCAAAAAGGGAGGTATTTGTATGGAACGAAACATACCGGTAGTTGTTATCAAAGAACTTTCGGAAACAGACCGAATCCTCACAGCATTAAAAGAAGCAAAAATCAATTGTGCAGAAATTACATTTCGCACGCCCTGTGCGTCGGAGGCCATTGCCTATGCCTGCCGGCATTATCCGGATATGTGGATCGGAGCAGGTACGGTGATCAATGCCCAGCAGTGTCGCCAGGCATTACAAAGTGGTGCAAAATTTATTGTATCTCCGGGACTTTCTCCGGCAGTAGCAGAAATTTGCCGGGAAGAGAACATTCCTTATTATCCCGGATGTGTCACCCCCACAGAGATCATGCAGGCATTGGAGTTGGGGATCACCACCGTTAAATTCTTTCCTGCCAATATCTATGGCGGCCTGAAGGCACTGAAGGCTTTGTCTGCACCTTTTCCCCAGGTGAAGTTCATTCCCACCGGCGGTGTGGATCGCAGCAATATCGACGAGTTTTTAGCCTTTGACAAGGTTGCGGCCATTGGTGGCAGTTTCTTTGTGAAGGAAGCACTGGATCAAATGGAGGGGAAATGATGGCAAAGGTTGTAACATTTGGCGAACTGATGCTTCGCCTTGCACCCAACGGGTATTACCGTTTCTTTCAGAATGATCAAATGCAGGCAACCTTTGGCGGTGGTGAGGCGAATGTTGCTGTCTCCCTTGCCAATTTTGGGCTGCACAGTGCCTATGTGACCAAGCTGCCCAAACACGCCATCGGCCAGGGAGCCGTGGATTCTCTCCGTTATTTTGGTGTGGATACCAGCGGGATCGTCCGTGGCGGTGACCGTGTGGGCATCTATTTTTTGGAAAAAGGTGCATCCCAACGAGGCTCTGTGTGTATCTATGACCGGGCTCATTCTGCCATCGCTGAGGCAAAACCGGAGGATTTTGACTGGGACAGCATTTTTGAGGGTGCCAACTGGTTTCATTTTACCGGCATAACCCCGGCACTGGGTGGTAATTTGGTGGAGATCTGCAAGCAGGCTTGTATTGCGGCAAAGGCACGGGGGATTCCAATCTCCTGCGATCTTAACTACCGCGGCAAGCTATGGACAAGACAGCAGGCACAGCTTGCCATGACGGAGCTTTGTCAATATGTGGATGTTTGTATTTCCAATGAGGAAGATGCCAAGGATGTATTTGGCATCGAGGCGGAAAATACCGATATTTACGGCGGTAAGTTAAATCACGAAGGCTACAAGTCTGTTGCCCGGCAGCTTATGGAGCGATTTGGTTTTGAGAAGGTGGCGATCACCCTGCGTACTTCCATCTCTGCCAATGACAATGATTGGGCAGGTATGCTGTATGACGGTGAAAATTGCTGTTTCTCCCGATCCTATCATTTGCATATTGTGGATCGTGTGGGCGGTGGTGACTCCTTCGGTGCAGGTCTGATCTATGCGTTGCTATCCGGGAAGGATACCCAGCAGGCCATCGATTTTGCGGTGGCGGCCTCTGCCCTGAAACATACCGTGGAAGGGGACTATAACCGGGTCAGCGTTTCGGAAGTGGAAAAGCTATGTGGCGGCGACGGCTCCGGCAGAGTACAAAGATAGTAAAACATATTATTATAAAAAAAGCTGCAGTGACCTTTTTAAGGCCGCTGCAGTTTTTTCGTTATGATGGATTGCGTATTTGAATGTCTGTTACAGTCAGGGTATTTTCCTCCACTTTAAAATGGACATCGAAGTTTGAAAATTCCAGACCGTAAATCCGGTTGCAATCCTTTTGATAGGAAGGTCGAGGGTCATGAGAAAGAACCCCCAAAAGTGCTTCCCGCTTATTTTCCGGGACGATGGAAAGGATCTCGGGAGGGCAGGAAACAGTGAGAAGAAAGTCGCCTGCCTGGTCGGTAAAGCCACCGGTTGCATCCACATGGCAGTCTGAATAGGGGATATAAGGCTTAATGTCGAATATAGGCGTTCCGTCCATCAGGTCGGCACCGGAAACATGGATCACCGTACCCAGATCTGCGGTTTGTTCGATACCGGAAATCTTTACACTGGATAAGCCGATGGCGTTGGGGCGAAAAGGGGAACGGGTGGCAAACACACCCATCCGGGTGTTACCGCCCAAACGGGGAGGTCGGACGGTGGGAGACCATTCCTCCCGAACAGCCTGGGAGAATTGCCAAATGATCCAAAGATGGGAAAAATCTTCAAGACCACGCAGAGCATCCGCATTGCGAAATTCCGGTTCAAAGACAATGGTGGAACGAAGTTCCTTCACAAGACCGCTCTGTCTGGGGATGCCGAATTTGGTGGGGAAATCGCTGTGCATCCTGGCGATGATTTTCATGCTGATGCTTTCCATATTATCGTCCTGCCTTTCTCAAGCAGAAGCTGACTGCGAAGATAAAGGCCAAAACCAGACAGATCGATGCACCGGCAGATGTGCCGAGATAATAGGAAATGGTGAGGCCTGCAATACCGGAAAACAGTGCAAACACAACGGAAAGGCAGTGATACTGCTTTGTGTTTTTTGCCACATTTCGTGCAGAGGCGGCAGGCAGAACCAGTAGGGAATTGAGGATCAGCAATCCCACCCAAGAGATGGCCAAAGTGACGATCACGGCGATAACCGTGGTGAAGATCGTATGGACAAAGGCTGTGGAAATACCACGGGAAGAAGCCAATTGGGGATAGATGGCTGTCAAAGTCATGCGGTTACTGAATAGAATCCAAAATACGCAAACCGCCACAAGTACCAGTGCCAGCATACCGATTTCCTGGCCAGTCACGGATAAAATATCGCCAATCAAATAGGTGTTGTATTTGGTAAAACTACCGCCGCCGATGGTTGCGATGAAGATACCAAGAGCCACAGCGGTACTGGAAAATACGCCGATGAGGGTATCCGCGGTATGACTGCTGCGACTGCGTACAAAGGAAAACAGAAGTGCAAATAGAATGGAAAATAACACGGCAACCCATGTAGGACTGCTGATGCCGCAAATACAACCGATGGCAATACCCGTAAAGGCAGAGTGACCCAATGCATCGGAGAAAAAGCTCATTTTTCCCGTAACGATCATGGTGGAAACCAAACCGAAAAGGGGAGTCATGATCAGGATCGCCAGCAGGGCATTTTTCATAAAATCCCATTTTAATAATTCAATGGGGAGGAAATCACAGATTGCATACCAAACTGTCATATCAAAGCCCTCCCTTTCGATGAAATACCTGGGAAAAGCCTTGACTATTCAAAACTTCATCCGCTGTGCCGTTGCAAATTACCGTCTTATCCAGCAGATAGACCTGATCTGTAAATTTATTGAGCATACCGAAATCGTGGGTGGTCATAACAACGGAAAGATCATAGGTTTTGCGGATTTCGTCCAGCATTTCCATGACAGATTCCATACCTTCCACATCCACACCGGAAAGGGGTTCATCCAGGATCAGCACATTGGGCAGCGGCTCCAGTGCCAGTGCCAGCAGAACCCGTTGCAGTTCACCGCCGGAGAGTGTGCCTACCCGTTTGTTCAGCAGATCTTCTCCCTGAACACGGGAAAGGCAGGCGATGATTTGGGCTTTCAGGGATTTGGAGATGCCTAAAAATGCCGGTCGCTTGCTCAAACAGCAGGCAAAAAGATCCGCAACGGTGATGGGATCACCGGGATCAAAGGCAGGACTTTGGGGGACATATCCGATTTTGGCCTGCCGGTTTCGTTGACCGGGTACAGAGAAGGAAATGACACCGTCATGGTCCTGCTGACCCAGGATGCTTTTGAGAAGCGTACTTTTGCCTGCACCGTTAGGGCCGATGATGGCGACTATTTCACTGCAATGGACATGCATATTGACATCCTGCAAAATTTTCTCCGAGCCAATGGTGACAGAGAGATTTTGAATACGCAAACAGCAGGAGTGACCGCATACGCCGCCGTGTGTTCCAATATTCATCCCAATGCCTCCTTTATCGTATCGATGTTTTTATACATCATTTCAAAGTAGTTTTTATCGGACATACCCATACTCAGGGAATATACGCCGACCGAGGTTTCCTGTGCCACAATATTTGCAGCAGATGTACTGCCGTTTTCTTCTGTAAAAATCGCACCGATGTTGTGCATTTCCACCAGTCCGATCAATTCCTTCAGTTCCATGGCAGATGCCTCACTGCCGGATTCTTCTTCCAGGGCGTGAAGGATGGTAAGATCCCAGCAGTTTGCAAAATAGGAAAAGCCGTCATGGAAGGTGATCAGATTTCGGCTTTTAAGCTGGGATAATGTTTCTTTTCCGTAAGTTTCCAGCTGGTCCAGTTTGGTTAGGATATTTTGATAATTTTCCGATAGCTGGGTTTGGTGCTGGGGGTATAGTTTACATAATTCCTCAAAAATGTTCTGCACCATCATACGGGCGTTGGAAACACTGAGCCAGATATGGGGGTCATTTTCGTGGTGATGCTCCCCATGGGCGTGGTCACTATCTTCGTGATCGCCACACAGCAGGGGAACACCCTGGGATGCATCGACGGTTTTTTCGCTGTTTTGTAACGCATCCTTCAAAAAATCTTCCAAACCGGCTCCGGATATAATGACTGCTTTTGCCTCCTCTATGGCTCGCATTTGATGAACCTGAAGGGTGTAGTCATGCAGGCAGGAGAGATTTTCTGTGACCATTTGCGTTACGGTAATGCCCGTATTTTCGCAGAGCATAGTGGTAAAATCATAGACCGGCTTCGTGGTCGCCACAAGATCGCTTTTTGACTGCGTACCCTGACAACCGGTACAGCATAACAATATGGAAAAGATGAGTAACGGTATTATATAATTTTTCATAAAATCCCATCCGTAAATTATTTGAAACCGTATCTATTATATCACCCTTGTCAACTCAGTGGCTTATGAAAATAACACCGTTTTGTGGGGATGAACATAAAAAATGAGAGAAAGGTAAAAACCCTTCTCTCCAAAATGTGAAACCTATGAAATCTTCACAATACGGATCAATGCTGATCCATCCAGTCATTGACTTTTGCTTTGGCCAGACGCAGAATATCCTCTTCGGGATAGGGAGAGGATTCGCCACCGCAAACATACAGGAAGTACAGACCGGCAGGAGTCTGATAAAGGACTTCCTCGTAACCGGCAGGATCGCCAAAGTATCCGTATGTATATTTCTTCACCAAAGTAGCGGTTTCGGTATCATACTCTTTCTTGCAAATGATCTTTTTCACGGGAAATGCCTCCTTTCTCGAAAATCCTTTTAACATTATACACAGCTTCCGCAAAACATCAAGTGATATTTTGTTTAGCTACAATAATTTGTGTAAACAGCCAAAAACAAAGGGTAAAAAGTTATAATTTATCGTTTATTTGAGTAAAACACTGGACTATGAAGGGAAGATATGGTATACTTTTCCATGAGGTGATCACATTGCGGGATATTCCCTTTTTTACAACCGAGCATGGTGTTGCCAGCTTGACATTGAGCCAAATTCCCTATACCCAATCAGCCTATATCCGCATACAAAGCACTCAGGATCCGCAAACTTTGTTGGAAGAATGTTTGGGATTTTGCCGTGCTGCCGGTGCGGAGCAAATTTTCGCAACCGGCCACGCGGTCTGTGAAAGCTACCCGGAATATACGAAGATCCTTGCTATGCAGGTCATGCGTGATTCCATAAAGGATACGGATGCAGCCTTGTTTCCCGTGACGGAAGAAACACTCAGCACATGGCTGGAAATTTACAATCAGAAGGTAAGATCCGTTCCCGGTGGTGCCTGGATGACCATACAAATGGGACGGGACATGGTGAAAGAAGGTGGGGGATATTTCGTCCATCGGGATGAAAAACTCATGGGGATCGGTAAAATCAAGGGCTCCGAGATCTGCTGGGTGGCTTCGGTCGTCCCCGGTGGAGGATGGGAAGTGGTTTCGGCTTTATGTCATGGGATTTTTGAAGATGTTGTTACCCTGGAGGTGGCATCGGAAAACGGAAAAGCCATATCGCTTTATGAAAAAATGGGCTTTATTCCCACAGCTGAGATTAGTACATGGTATCGGATCAAATAATTTTTTAAATGTCAAGTAAAAATACTTGACAAACCTCTTTCTGTGGTGTATGATAGCTCAGGTGTCAAGGAAAACACCTTGACAAGGAGGGTTTTATGGACGCATTGGAAATGACATTGCTCTTTGATTACTATGGTGATCTTTTAACAGAGCGTCAAAAAATGTGCTTTGACCTGCGGCATAACCAGGATCTTTCTCTGGCAGAAATTGCAGAGGAACTTCAGGTCAGTCGTCAGGGTGTCCATGATAACCTGAGTCGGGCCGAAGCATTGCTTTTAAACATGGAAGAAAAGACCGGCTGTGTTCGCCGGGATATGCTTTGCCGTCAGGCAGCGGAAAAGATCCGCACCGCGGCAGAGGAATTGTGTAAGGTCGATGATAAACGCGTTACGCAGCTTGCGAAAGAAATTCTTTCCATTGCTGCTTGTTTTGAGGAGTAATTATGGCATTTGAAGGTTTAACCGATAAAATATCCGGCATCTTCAAAAAACTCCGTGGCAAGGGTCGTTTGAAGGAGTCCGATGTCAAGGAGGCTATGCGTGAAATCCGCATGGCTTTGTTGGAGGCGGATGTCAGCTTTAAAGTTGTGAAGGACTTTGTCAAGTCCGTTACAGAGCGATGCGTGGGTGCGGATGTATTAGAGGCATTAAGTCCTGCACAGATGATCGTGAAGATCGTCAATGAAGAACTGACGAAACTGATGGGCAGTGATGCCAAGCACATCACCATCAATCCCAACGGCCCTACGGTTGTGATGCTTGTTGGCCTTCAGGGTGCAGGTAAAACAACCAACGGTTCTAAGCTTGCCGGTCTTATGAAGCGGCAGGGAAAGAATCCTTTGCTGGTCGCTTGTGATATTTACCGTCCTGCCGCTATTCAGCAATTAAAGGTTTGCGGTGAAAAACTGGGTATCCCGGTTTTTGAAAAAGGTCAAAATGACCCCGTGCAAACGGCAAAAGAGGCTGTTCTCTATGCCCGTCAGCGTGGTCATGATATGGTATTTCTGGATACCGCCGGTCGTTTGCATGTGGATGAAGCCTTGATGGAAGAACTGAAAACCATCAAAGCAGAAGTCAAGCCCCAGGAGATCATGCTGGTGGTGGACGCCATGACCGGTCAGGATGCGGTCAATGCGGCACAGAGTTTCCATGAATGGCTGGATATTGATTCTGTGATGCTAAGTAAGCTGGATGGCGAGGCCAGAGGCGGTGCGGCACTTTCTGTTCGTGCCATCACCGGTAAGCCTATTAAGTTTGCCGGCATGGGTGAAAAGCTGGAGGATATTGAAACCTTCCATCCCGATCGTATGGCCTCCCGAATTTTGGGCATGGGCGATGTGCTTTCCCTGATTGAAAAGGCAGAGCAGGCTTATGATGCGAAAAAGGCCGCAGAGATGGAAGAAAAGCTGAAGACCAACAAGTTTACTCTGCAGGACTTCTATGATCAGATGGTTCAGATCAAGTCTATGGGTTCCATGCAGGATATTCTTGCTTCTATGCCCGGTATGGGCAATATGAAAAATCTGCAGGTTGATG
>JAZRRA010000071.1:0-5004 GCA_045650305.1 Faecousia sp. | reverse complement strand
CTTCCCATAACAATTCCAACTTTTTTCATGGTATATCCTCCTTCAAACAAAATAAGCAGGGCACATTTTTTCGCTTATCGGATGTGATGTGCTCTGCCTCTACATATTCGAATTTGTTCAGATGAACAATATGTTTATTCTATAATAATACATTTCCCGGATTTGGGCAAGAAAAATATTTACAAAAGACATACCGAAATTTTTTTTAAAAATTTGTAAAAAATTGTGCAAAAAGATATTTTACAAATCCCACTAAGTTGTTGTATAATATGGAGTACGCATAAAAAGGTTATGTACGCTATGTTTATGATAGGAGTTAATCATTATGGGAAGAATGTTAGGAACCGTTTCTATGGGTGTCCGTGCCCCCATTATCCGTCAAGGTGATGATCTGGCACAGATCGTCCTGGATTCCATTGCCGCTGCAATGAAAGAAGATGGTCTTGTCCCCCGTGATCGGGATGTGGTCGCCATGACAGAAGCCATTGTGGCTCGTGCACAAGGTAACTATGCAACTGTTCAGGATATTGCGACGGATGTTCGTCAGAAGCTTGGCGGTGATACCGTCGGCGTTATTTTCCCCATCCTGAGCCGAAACCGCTTTGCTATTTGTCTGCGCGGTATCGCTATGGGTTGCAAGAAGGTCGTGCTGATGCTCAGCTATCCCTCCGACGAGGTAGGTAACCACCTTGTGGATTGGGATCTGATGGACAAGCACGGTGTAGATCCCTACCGTGATGTTCTCAGTGAGGATCGCTACCGCGAATTGTTCGGCTACCTGAAGCATCCCTTTACCGGTGTTGATTATGTGGAATACTACGGCAATCTTGTTCGTTCCTGCGGTGCAGAGTGTGAGATCATTTTTGCAAATGCTCCTCAGGCCATTTTGAAATACACCAAAAATGTCCTCAATTGTGATATTCACACCCGTGAAAGAACCAAGCGTCTGTTAAAAGCCGGTGGTGCAGAGCGGATCTGCGGTCTTGATGAAATCATGAACGCACCGGTTAACGGCAGTGGTTGCAACGAAAAGTACGGTCTTTTGGGTTCTAATAAATCCACAGAAGAAACGGTAAAACTCTTTCCCAGAGATTGCCAGGATCTTGTCATGAATATTCAGGCACGGCTTCTGGAAATGACCGGCAAGCATATTGAAGTCATGGTCTATGGTGACGGTGCATTTAAAGATCCCGTGGGTAAGATTTGGGAACTGGCCGACCCGGTGGTTTCCCCTGCCTATACTCCCGGTTTGGAAGGCACTCCCAATGAGCTGAAACTGAAGTATTTGGCTGACAATGATTTTGCAAACCTTTCCGGAAAAGAATTGCAGGATGCCATTAAAGCAAAGATTCAGGACAAAGACGGCAGCAGCCTGGTTGGACAAATGGCCGCTCAGGGTACTACACCCCGTCGTCTCACAGACTTGATCGGTTCTTTGTGTGACCTGACTTCCGGTTCCGGTGACAAAGGAACTCCCATCGTATATATCCAGGGTTATTTCGATAACTACACCAACGACTAAGCAGGAGGTAAACTATGAATACAAATATCCGTCCCGAAACAATGGAGCGTATCACCTCCCCTGCTTTGGCCAATGCCTTTATTCAGGAGCAGGTTGCCGAAATCCGTGCTCAGGTTGGCGATAAGAAAGTCCTCCTTGCCCTCTCCGGCGGTGTTGACTCTTCTGTGGTTGCCGCACTTTTGATCAAAGCCATCGGCAAGCAGCTTATTTGCGTCCATGTCAATCATGGTCTGATGCGTAAAGGCGAAAGCGAGCAGGTCATTGAAGTATTCGGCAAAGAGTTGGATGCCAACCTCATTTATGTTGATGCAACTGATCGTTTCCTTAGTCTGCTGGCCGGTGTTGCCGAGCCTGAGAAAAAGCGGAAGATCATCGGCAACGAGTTTATTAAGGTATTTGACGAGGAAGCCTCCAAGCTGTCCGGCATCTCCTTCCTGGCACAAGGTACTATTTATCCCGATATTCTGGAATCTGACGGTGTAAAAGCCCACCACAATGTTGGCGGTCTGCCCGAGGATATGGAATTTGAACTGGTAGAGCCGGTAAAACTGCTTTACAAAGATGAGGTTCGCGTTGTCGGTGAAGCACTGGGTCTTCCCCATGCTATGGTTTACCGTCAGCCCTTCCCCGGCCCTGGTTTGGGTGTTCGTTGCTTAGGTGCAATTACCCGTGACCGACTGACAGCACTCCGAGAAGCAGATGCCATTCTCCGTGAAGAATTTGACAAATGTGGTCTTGCAGAAACTGTATGGCAGTACTTTATTGCTGTTCCTGACTTTAAGAGTGTTGGCGTAAAAGACGGCAAGCGTTATGAAGGCTGGCCTGCCATCATCCGGGCAGTCAATACCACCGGTGCTATGTCCGCCACCATTGAAGAAATCCCCTATGCAGTTTTGCATAAGATCACCAACCGCATTACCGCCGAGGTTGAAGGCATCAACCGTGTCCTCTACGACCTCACTCCCAAGCCCATCGGCACCATCGAGTGGGAGTGAGTTTTGCTCCGCAAAACTCAACTATGATTGCCTTGCGGCAAGTTATCAGTTATGATTTGCTTCGCAAAGTTATGATGCACCTTCGGTGCAGTTTAGGCTAACGAGGCAATCATACCATAACATTTGGCGAAGCCAAATTCATAACTCTAAACTCATAACTAAAAAGGAGAACTGTAATGGCAGACAGCATATTGCGAGACAAATCAAAAGCATTTGCCAAAGAAATCGTTTTCCTTTGCAGGCGACTAAAAGAGAACAAAGTGGAAGGCGTTCTAATCAATCAACTGCTGAAAAGCGGAACATCGGTAGGTGCCAATGTTCACGAAGCACAGTATGCTCAAGGAACAAAAGATTTTATTTCGAAGTTTGAAATTGCGTTAAAGGAATGTAACGAAAGTGAATACTGGTTGGAACTTTTATATGAAACAAACTCTATAACCGAAAACGAGTTTAAGAAATTCAATAGTACTTGCATTGAACTTCGAAGAATGCTTGTTTCAACTGTAACCACATTGAAATCCAAAGGTTGCTGTCAATAAAAACTGACAGCAGGTTTTGACAGCAAAACCCCGTGCAAATACTGATAATAGTGATAAAAACAGTGCTTAGAGTTCCTATTTTAATCGAAAACGAGAACTCTGAGAGTATGTTTGGGGTATAAGACATCGAGTGGGAATAAATCGACTGTTTTTGGGAATCTCACGCATCCTCTTATCCCGTTAAATGGGTAAAGTTTGGCAGCCGATTGGATAAGAATTTAAGACCTTGTGAAGCATACATTCACCGTGCTTCATAAGGTCTTTTTTCTTTCCGTATATTGATCTCAGTATCCCTGCTTTTCTCCACTTCGTGAAAGGAGCAGAACCCTTAAAAATTTGGCTATTATGTGTCTGGGTGGTGGCGTTATATCTTGTAAACTGATCAATAAAAAGCAAATAGGGCTTAAAATATTCAATTCAGGAATCTAACTAATATTAGAATTTCCAGCATCCCCTTGCAGGAACCATGACCATGTGGTATGATATAATTATCATTTTATATTTGATTAGGATATTAGTATGTACAAAAAGGTTTATGTGGAAATTACCAATGTCTGCAATATGCATTGCTCCTTTTGCCATGGACATAGCCGAAAGCTGCGACTCATGAATCAGGAAGAATTTTCCTATATTCTTGACAAATTAACCGATCACACCCAGTATATTTATTATCACCTGATGGGAGAACCACTCACCCATCCGCTGCTTCCTGCGTTTATTCAATTAGCCGGACAGAAGGGTTATAAATCGGTGATAACAACCAACGGTACTCTTTTACAGAAACGGCAGGATGAACTTCTCTGTGCTGGTTTGCATAAAGTAAACATCTCCGTCCATAGTTTCGAAAACGGCACTGATCAGGATTTTCGTGAATATCTCCGCCAAATTGCAGACTTTGCAAAACAAGCCGCCAATTTAGCTATCATTGTAAATTTCCGTCTGTGGAATAAAGGTTTTGACAACAGAAAAAACGATTTTATACTTCAGGTCTTAAAAGAATACATCCCAGGCGATTGGGTCAATAACACGCGAGGACTTCGCATCCGGGACAAAATTTTCCTGGAAATGGATGACCGTTTTGCATGGCCTGACAGCCACGCAGAGATTCAAGGTGATCATTTTTATTGCTACGGTCTTAAATCCCAATTTGGCATTCTTGCGGATGGCACAGTCGTCCCCTGCTGTCTTGACAGTGATGGAATTATTAACTTAGGCAATATATTTAAAGAGGATCTGAATCAAATTTTAAATTCCGAAAGAGCCAAAGCTATGATTTCCGGTTTTCAGTGTGGTACCGCATCTGAGGATCTGTGTAAACGATGTGGCTATGCCCAACGATTTGTACGATAACCGATAATACACCCTCAACATCGCATTTCATGCGGCGTTGAGGGTGTATTTATAATGCATTTGATAATTTCTCGGCAGATTGAAATCGTTCATTGGGATTCAGTGCGGTGCATTTTCGAACAATCTTCCCGGCACGACCGGATGCAAACGATTCTGTGGGAAAATTTCCCGTCAACATCACGTTCAAAAGCACACCCGCCCCATAAATATCTGTCCGGGCATCTGTCTGGGCCAGTCCCAGCTGTTCCGGTGACACATATCCCACAGTACCCATGACCACTGTATCTTTTGTAGCCTTGGATTCCTTTCTGGATGCATGAAAATCGATCAAAACAACGCGTCCACTGTTCTCTACCATCACATTTTCCGGTTTTACATCCCGATGAATGATCCCAAGACTATGCAGTACCGACAAGCCATGGCAAACTTCCAAAAGAACCTTTTTGGCACCGTGATAGCGGTATTTTCCCGTTTTCATAACCTCCGCAACCGTAAGTCCGGAAATATATTCCTCCAAAACGATCTGCCCGTCCTCGAAATCCAGAACATCGTAAATCTCCGGCAGATTTCGGCATCGAATATCACAGAGAATCTCATA
>JAZRRA010000070.1:0-2568 GCA_045650305.1 Faecousia sp. | reverse complement strand
CCGGAAAATGTTTGCATTTTCCGGATTTTCGCAAGAAAATATCATGTTATTGCCTGCGGCAATCGCAATTTTACAGCGGTAAAATTGCCGGGAGGGTCAAGACCCTCCCCTACAATTTAAATTTATTAGTACGGTAAATTTCTACTTATCGGGTCATAGATCTATGCCTTATGGCCGCCGACTTGGTCGTTGCGGCTGATGGTGGTTGCACCTTCGCAAAGATTCATGCCCTTTAAAATCGCATTTTTTCCGAATTTATGCTTAATATCCAGCACTGCCTTCTGCTGCCGTTTTTCCCGTTCCAATGCGGCCTTTTTCTTTTCCTGCTGCTGCGTATCCGTAAAAAGATCCATCTGCTGGAATCCGTTTTCGCAAGCATTTTCCGGAATCACACGGCAGGCAGCAATGGTGATCCGTCGTACCAGCAGCCCCGGGTCGGCTATGCGGTCGTAAAGTGCCATCACAGCCTCGGTTATTCCCTTGGTGGAGGCAGTATATTCTGGCAAATTCACCGTGCCATGGCCGTGCTTTGGCACTTTCCTGCCATAGTGGTCCGTAACCACTGGGCCTGCATACTTTTTTGCACGGTCAGGGTCTGTCAGATTTTCAATATCGTATCCCACCGTCAGCACAAGCTGATCGGTCACAAGTCCCTTTTCTACCAAATCCAGCGACAGCAAATCGGTCATTTCCCGGGTGATCAGCTTTGCCTTTTCCCAGGTATAGGGACAATGCAACACCTGCCCGGAGGAAATGGAATTACTTTCCGGGCGATACGCCTTAATATCCCTGATGGTACAAGGCTCCCATCCCCAGGCATGGTCGATGAGTAGCTGGGCATTGATACCAAAGAGCTTATACAAAAGTTCCTCGTTATAAAAGTCATTTGGGCCGCCTAAGGAGCATCGGGCAATATCCCCCATGGTCATAAGTCCGTTTCGCTCCAATTTTTTGGCATATCCTCTACCCACACGCCAAAAATCCGTCAATGGTCGATGCTCCCACAGCAATCTGCGATAGGACATCTCGTCTAACTGTGCGATTCTGGCACCGCTGGCATCCGCCTGGCTATGCTTTGCCACAATGTCCATAGCCACTTTACAAAGATACAAATTCGTGCCGATCCCGGCAGTGGCGGTGATGCCGCTTTGCTCATACACCGCTTGCAAGATCCTGCGAACAAACTGATACGCCGTTAATCCACTGGTACGCAAATAAGGCGTGATCTCCATAAACACCTCGTCGATGGAATAGACATGAATATCCTCCGGTGCTACGAATTTCAAATAGGTTTCATAAATCTTGGCACTATGTTCCATATAATGTGCCATTTGCGGGGGTGCGATAATATAATCGATCTCCAAAGAGGGGTTTTCCTCCAATTCCCGGGCATCCCAGGAAGTGCCGGTAAAGGCTCTGCCGGGGGCTTTTCCACGACGCAGGGCATTGGCCTGACGGATCTGTTCCAGAGCCTCGTAAAGCCTTGCACGGCCGGATATGCCGTATCCCTTCAAAGAAGGAGACACCGCAAGGCAAATCGTCTTTTCTGTGCGGCTTTCATCCGCCACCAGCAAATTGGTGGTCATGGGATCCATCCCCCGCTCCACGCACTCCCCAGAGGCATAGAAGGATTTTAGATCAATGGCCGCATAAATTCGCTGTTTCATTCTATACCCCTCCTTTTTTATATTATTATAGAACTTCTGTTCGTATTAGTCAATAGGACTTCTGGAAACACCATTTTTTTCATTGTAGTTTGGGAGGTTATGTGATATAGTGATGGCGTCAAGACCGGATGGAAACATCCGCCTCTACCTGAGATCTTTGGAGGGATCGATATGAATTTTACAGAAATTGCAACCACACGGCAATCCTGCCGCAGTTATGAGGAAACAAGAGCCGTAGAACCGGAAAAATTGGAAGCGATTATGGAAGCTGTCCGCTTAGCCCCCTCTGCCTGCAACGGCCAGCCCTATCATTTTACGATTTGTCGTGGAGAACTGGCGAAAGAGGTAGCAAAAGCAACAATGAGCATGGGCATGAACAAATTTGCCGCCCAAGCCCCCATCCTGATTGTGGTTTCCGAAGAACCTTATGTGAAATCCGCCGCAGTAGGTGCAAAACTGAAGAACAATGACTACCGTTCCATGGATATTGGTATTGCGGTGGCCTATTTGACCGCGGAAGCCACCGCCCAGGGACTTTCCACTTGTATTTTAGGCTGGCTGGACGATGAAAAGCTCCGCAAGCTGTGCGATCTGACAAACCCCGTCCGCCTGGTCATTACATTAGGATATGCAAAATCCCAGGATTCCCTGCGGGAAAAGAAACGCAAATCCACCCAGGAACTGTTTACCGAAAAATAAACAGATCTAAAACCAGACCATTACAGATAAAAAAACAAGCTCCTACGAAAGTAGGAGCTTGTTTTTTTGGTGACCCGTACGGGAATCGAACCCATGTTACCGCCGTGAAAGGGCGGTGTCTTAACCGCTTGACCAACGGGCCTGGTAGCGGCGACCTGACTTGAACAGGTGACAGACCGGGTATGAACCGGGTACTCTACCA
>JAZRRA010000069.1:0-6398 GCA_045650305.1 Faecousia sp. | reverse complement strand
CACTGTGTCATTCTGAGTGAGCGGAGCGAATCGAAGAATCTATCCATTTTCTATGGTGTTATCATTTCATGTCAGTGTGAGGATCCTTCGACTCCCGCTGGTCGCTCAGGATGACACGGGAAGTACGATTACCAGTTGCGTCTGTATGGTAAATTTGCGTTTATCTTATGATTACGATATGCCACATTATAGGGGAGGGTCAAGGTCCTCCCCCTACAATCTGGAATTGTTTGTACCGTAATTTTTCGTTATTTTTCCTGCCGGAAGAATGATAGGATTTTTTCTTGCTATTTTTTACAGAGCAGGATATAATATAAGGTAAACAATTATAAGGAGCCGTCTATGGAACAGAAAAAACATATCCTTCTGCTGACTACCGGTGGCACCATTGCCTCATTGGAAGGTGGCCAGGGACTGGAACCCCACCGTTCCGGGGTCATGGACCGGGAAATTCAACAGCTTCGTACCTATTATGATATTACCGTCCGGGATGTTATGTGCCTGGATTCTTCCAATATTTTGCCGGAGCAGTGGCAACAGATCGCCAGGGTGATTTTTGAATCCCGTAACGATTTTGACGGCATCGTGGTTTCCCACGGCACCGATACCATGGCCTATACCGCCTCTGCGGTCACATTCATGCTGCCGGGGATCAACCTGCCGGTGGTATTTACCGGCTCTCAGCTTCCCCTGATGGATGTGCTCAGCGACGGCCCTGACAATCTGCGAACCGCCTTTGCCATGGCAGCCTCCGGCTATGCCGGTGTGTTTTTGGCATTTGACCGAAAGGTCATGCGTGGCTGTCGGGCAGTGAAGGTAAGAGCATCCGGCTTTTCCGCTTTTGAAAGCGTAAACGCCCGTTATGCTGCCAAGGTCAGTAACCGGGGTCTGGAATTTGACAATTCTCTTGTCACTTCCCCCAAATGTGAACCCACTTTGATGGATGGCATTTCCGACAATGTATTTTTGCTGAAGCTGACCCCCGGCCTTTCCCCGGATATTTTCGACACCCTGACCAATATGGGCTATCGGGGTATCGTGGTGGAGGCCTTCGGACTGGGTGGCATCAATGTGCTGGGTTCCGGTCTGGAGGGCATCCGTCGGGCTGTGGAAAAAGGCGTCAGTGTTGTCGTCACCACCCAATGTCTTTACGACAGCTCCGATCTTCGGGTTTATCAGGTAGGTAATCAGCTTTTGGAACTGGGTGTCATCCAGGGTCGGGATATGACCTCTGAGGCCGCCATGACCAAACTGATGTGGGCTTTGGGTCAAGCCATGTCCCCGGCAGAAATTACCACACTGTTTTCCCAAAGCTTAGCCGGAGAGATTACTGTGTAAAGGAGAAATATTATGGATCCTATTTATGTAACCGGTCACCGGAATCCGGATACGGATTCCATCGTTGCCGCCATGGCCTACGCAGCTTTGCGAAATGCCGAAGGCGATCGGGAATATGAAGCCGCTTGTCTGGGTCATGTATCCGACGAAACCCAGCATGTGCTGGATCGGTTTGGTTTCCAGCCCCCAAAGCGACTGTTTAACCTATACACCCAGGTTCGGGACCTGGACTTTGACACCCCTCCCCTTTTGGGTTCTGCCGTTACGGTGGATCGGGCATGGCAACACATGCTCAACCACAAGACCCTGAATGCTATCCCCGTTTCCCGGGAGGACGGTACACTTTACGGCATTTTGAGCCGAGAAGATGTGGCAAGCTACAACATGAAGCAGGTCACCTCCGGCATGATCGAGGATGTGCCGCTTTTTAACATTCTCTCTGTTTTGGAAGGCAAAATTTTAAACGCCGCCGGCGACAACACTGACACCGTCAGCGGTGAAGTCACCATTGCCCTGCCCCAGGCACAGGAGAATTTGCTGTTCCAGAGTCCGGATTCTATCGTGATCTGCGGTCATCAGCCGGATATGATCAAACGGGCGCTTTCCATGAATGTAAACTGCCTTGTGCTTTGCCAGGCTGAACTTCCGACACAGTTACGGCAGATGGAAACCACCACCTGCATCATCTCCACCCCCTACGACGCTTATCGTGCCGCACGGCTGATCTTCCAATCTCTGCCGGTGGGCAGAATATGCTCCACAGAGCAGCTGATCTGTTTCCACCTGAACGACCGTGTGGATGAGGTACGGGAACAAATGCTGAAATTCCGTCATCCTTGCTATCCCATTTTGGATGAAAACGAAAAGGTAGTGGGTGTCCTGACCCGGTATCACCTGCTCCGCCCCAGAAGAAAACGGGTAGTTTTGGTGGATCACAACGAGGTTAGCCAATCTGTCCCCGGACTGGACGAAGCAGAGATCCTGGAAATTATCGACCATCACCGTCTGGCAGACATCCAGACCGGCAATCCCATTTATGTCCGCAATGAGCCGGTAGGCTCTACCAACACCATCATTGCCGGTATGTTCCAGGAACGGGGCATTATGCCCTCTGCCAATATGGCCGGTATGATGGCGGCGGCTATTTTGTCCGACACAGTCATGTTCAAATCCCCCACCTGCACGGAACGGGATATTCGCACCGCGGAACGGATGGCTCGGATCGCCAATCTCTCCCTGGAAGAACTGGGTCAGGAGATCTTCTCCGTTTCCGCCGATCACCGCAGTGCGGAAGATCTGCTGTATTCTGATTATAAGGAATTTCACATTGCAGGTCATAATTTCGCTGTGGCACAAGTCACCTGCATGGACAGTCCTGCCATGGTGGAACGGAAGGACGAATTTTTGAAGCTGATGGAGCAGACCACTAAGAAAAAGGACTTCTCCATGATGCTTTTGATGCTGACCGATGTGCTTTTGGAAGGCACACTTGTGATTTTCGTAGGTGACAGTGAGGTCATTTCCCAGGCCTTTAATGTCACGCCCAAGGATAACACCGTTTTCCTGCCGCACATTATGAGCCGGAAAAAGCAGGTCATCCCCATGCTGTCCGCTCTGTGGGGTTAATAAGTAGGGCATCTCTAAAAACTTCTTTTTGCCGGGATGCCCAATCTTTTGCCCCAACTTTTCAGTTTGGAAAACTTAAAATACATCCAGTATTCCTGCGTTTTCCAAACTTTAATTTGTGTCAAAATCTTTGGGCACCCAACTAAAAATTAGTTTTTAGAGATGCCCGGTAGTTGAAAATCCGATTTTTTTGTGTTATAGTAAATTGTTAATTTATGCAGGAGGAGCGTTATGGGTTTTGAAGCACTGCTGGGAAACCACCGGCTGAAACAGAATTTACAAGCAAGCCTTGCCCGTGACAGAGCCTCCCATTTCTACCTGATCTCCGGTCAGGCAGGCTCCGGCAGAAAGACCCTTGCCCGTCTGCTGTCAGCCGCACTGGTCTGCACCGGTGAGACACCCCCTTGTATGACCTGCCCCCATTGCCGCAAGGCTATGTCCGGGCATCACCCCGATGTCATCACCATCGACGACGAGGAAAAACGCTATGTGCCGGTAGAGCTGGTTCGCCATGCCCGTTCGGATATTTATATCCAGCCCAACGAGGCAAAACGAAAAGTCTATCTGTTCCCCCGGGCTCAGGATATGCTCCCCCCTGCCCAAAACGCACTTTTAAAGGTGCTGGAAGAACCGCCGTCCTACGGTGTATTTATTCTGATCACCGATAATCCGGAAAAATTACTGCCCACCATCCGCTCCCGATGCACCGAATTGGCACTGACTGCCCTTCCGGAAGGAGAACTTCGCTCTGCATTAGAAAAAGCCTGCCCCAAGGTCTCTCCCGGCCAAATTGCCGGTGCCATGGCTCGCAGTGGCGGCTATTTGGGGCAAGCTATCGCCATTTTGGAAGAATCGGAAGAAGCCGGTCAGGTCACCGCCGATTTTTTGAAGGCTTTTGCATCCTCCAACACCATGGAACTGGTGCAAACCTTAGTGCCTATGGAAAAATGGAAACGGGATGCCCTGATCGGAGAACTGGAGCTGTGGCTTCAGGCCATGACCGATGCCCTCACCGCCAGAAGCGGTATGGCTTCCACCTTCCCCTTGGCAGAAAAAGTGGGTACTACCCGTTCCGGTAAGGATATTATGAATGCCATTCACGCCCTGCGAAAAGCCATCGATTATGCCCGGCAAAATGTTTCTCCCGGTGCTGTCTGCGGATGGCTTTCCTGGGAATTACGATAAGGAGTACAACATGGAAGATACAATCATCAAAGACGAAAAGGTACAAGTGGTGGACATCCAGTTCCGCCCCGGCCAAAAAGTCTATTTCTTTGACCCGGCAGGAAAAACCTATGTGACCGGCGACCATGTGATCATGGATACCGCCAGAGGTCCGGAATATGGTATCTGCACCGCCGGCAATCACCTGATCCCCGCAAAGGATGTGGTTTCTCCCCTCCGTCCCGTATTGCGTAAAGCCACGGAGCAGGACGAAAAAACCGTAAAAGCCAATCGGGAATTGGAAGATCGGGCATACCGAATCTGTGCGGAAATGATCGAAAGCCAAAATCTGGACATGCAGCTTGTCAGTGCAGAATGTGCCTTTGACGGCAGCAAGATCCTTTTCTTCTTCACCGCCGACGAGCGTGTGGATTTCCGGGAACTGGTCAAGAATTTAGCCTCTGCCTTCCATACCCGAATCGAGCTGCGGCAGATCGGTGTCCGCGACAAGGCACGGATGGTGGGCGGTCTGGGTATCTGTGGCAGACCCTTCTGCTGTGCCACATTCCTGGATGATTTCCAGCCCGTATCCATAAAAATGGCAAAGACCCAAAATCTCAGCCTGAATCCCACCAAGATCTCCGGCACTTGCGGACGACTGATGTGCTGTCTGAAATATGAGCAGGACGCCTATGAGGATCTGATCAAAAACAGCCCCAAACCGGAATCCTTTGTGGATACACCCGACGGACGGGGTACTGTGATGGAAATAAACCTTCTGCGTCAGCAGGTGAAAGTACGGATGGAAGATCAGCCGGAAACTTTGGGTGTTTATAAAATTGAAGACATCGCCGTTTTACGCAACGGTAAGGCCAAGAAAAATGATCCTCCCATTCCTGCGGATCTGGCTCCCATCTCCGGCAACCGCCGTCCCCGTCGCAGATTTGAAAGTGAAGAAAAAATGGTCAGTCTGGAAGCGGTAAAATTCCGTTACAGCACCGATACTGTGGCCGAAGCGGTGGAAGAAGAAACCAAGCAGGAGCAGCCTGAGCACAGCGAGGAAACCCGGAGCAATCGCAACCGCCGCAACCGCAAACCCAAATCCCCCGAGCAAAAGCAGGAAAAGCCCAAGCAGGAAGAGCCCCAAAAGCCGGAGCAAGCTGCAGAACCTGCTGAAAATGGCGGCAAAGACAAGAAAAACAACTACCGCCGTCACTATAATCATCGCCGCCGTCCCAAAAACGGTGAAAGCAAGCCTGAATAACCGCAAAATGGTGCAGTTGACTCACTGCACCATTTTGTCATCCTGAGCGAAGTGAAACGAAGTCGAAGGATCTTCGCACCAAACGACTGCACAGTTTAGCGAAAAATGCGTAGATTCTTCGACTCGCTTTTGCTCGCTCAGAAAGACACTACATTGCAAGCTTTATTTTAACTAAATGACATTGCGTTATCAGAGGGAGCCTTATTTTTTTCTGCTCCAGAGCGTTTTTTAGCGTAAAATGCTGTTGCTTTTGCAGCAGGAATTGGGTAAAATAAGGAAAGAACGAAGAAAAATCAGGGAGAAAGAGGTATCTTATGAACAGAAAATTTAAACTGTCCACAGCCCTGGATATTGACGACCTTTTGATGGAGTGTATTCCCTATGCCATCCGTCTTGCCAATGAAAAATATAAATTCGACCCTCCCCTCACCATTTATGAAGTGGATCGCTGGGGAAAATTGGGCACCCGTGCCGATGTGATCTTTGAATTTTTCGATGAGGAATTTTTCAGAACACAGCCGGTGATCCGGGGTGCTAAGGAATTTGTGCGAAAGTTGTCCCGTATGACGGATGTATATGTTTCCACCTCCGTGTATCCGGAGTTTATGAGTATCCGTGCCCAGCGGATCATGGAGGAATTTCCCGAGATTCCCCAAAATCACATATATTTGGGTGCAGGCAAGGAGAAGATCGATGTGGACATCCTCTTTGACGACGGTATGCACAATGTGATCCGCAGTAATGCCACTTATCCCATTTTGATGCGTCGTCCCTGGAACCAGGATGCCTCCGGTATGCTGGCGGTAAACACCTATGACGAATTTCTAAAATTGGTGGAGGTCATTGCCGACAGCTATAATCCCCGTCCCGATCACCGTTTTACCGACGAACCGGGTGTTTTGGTGCTGGTTGGCCCTTCCGGTGCAGGTAAAAATGATATTGCAAAGGCAATCATGAAAAAATCCCGCTCCTTCCAAAAGCTGACCAGCTATACCACCGATGCCAC